>NZ_JBIAGU010000017.1:0-194990 GCF_042869935.1 Kitasatospora sp. NPDC006697 | reverse complement strand
ACCACCTCCTTCACCACCGACTACGACGAAGCCACCGTCAACCGCTTCGTCGGCGGCATGGCCGAACGCGGCATCCCCCTGAGCGTCTTCCACCTCGACTGCTTCTGGATGCGCGAATACCAGTGGAGCGACTTCCAATGGGACGCGGACACCTTCCCCGACCCGGCCGGCATGCTCGCCCGCCTCAAGGAACAGGGACTGCGGATCTCCGCCTGGATCAACCCCTACATCGCCCAGAAATCCGCCCTCTTCGAAGAAGGCAGGGCCGCCGGCTACCTGGTGCGCCGCCCCGACGGCAGCGTCTGGCAGTGGGACCTGTGGCAACCCGGCATGGCCCTGGTCGACTTCACCAACCCCGCCGCCCGCCACTGGTACACCGGCAAACTGCGCACCCTGCTGCACCAGGGCGTGGACTGCTTCAAGACCGACTTCGGCGAGCGCATCCCCACCGACGTGGCGTGGCACGACGGCTCCGACCCCCAGCGGATGCACAACTACTACACCCACCTCTACAACCAGGCCGTCTTCACCCTGCTCCTCGAAGAACGCGGCGAGGGCGAGGCGCTGCTCTTCGCCCGCTCCGCCACCGCCGGCGGCCAGCAGTACCCCGTGCACTGGGGCGGCGACTGCGAATCCCACTTCAACGCGATGGCCGAATCACTGCGCGGCGGCCTCTCCCTGGGCCTGTCGGGCTTCGGCTTCTGGAGCCACGACATCGGCGGCTTCGAAGGCACCCCCACACCCGAGGTCTTCAAACGCTGGGTCCAGTTCGGCCTGCTCTCCTCCCACAGCCGGCTGCACGGCAGCAAGTCCTACCGCGTCCCGTGGGACTACGGCGACGAAGCCGTCGACGTCACCCGCGAGTTCACCCTCCTCAAGCACCGCCTCGCCCCCTACCTGCAACACGCCGCCCAGCAGGCCCACGCCACCGGCATCCCCGTCATGCGCGCCATGGTCCTCGAATTCCCCGACGACCCCGCCGCCGCCACCCTGGACCGCCAATACCTGCTCGGCGAAGACCTGCTGGTCGCACCCGTCTTCACCGACGACGGGACCGTCGACTACTACGTCCCCCAAGGCACCTGGACCAACCTCCTGACGGGCCATCAGATCACCGGCCCGCGCTGGGTACGCGAGCAGCACGACTTCCACACCCTGCCACTACTGGCCCGCCCCGACGCGGTGATCCCGCTGGGCGCCGACGACCAGCACCCCGTCTCCGCCTGGGCCGACAACATCGAACTGCGCGTCCACGCCTTCACCGACGGCGCCGAACGCACCCTGCAGATCCCCCGCACCGACGGCCCCGGCCACACCGCCGCCTTCCACCTGCACCGCGAAGGCGACCGGCTGCGAGTGACCACCGACAGCCCACACCCCTGGCAACTCCGCATCGGCGGCCCGAACGGCACCCTGCACACCCACCCCGCCGGCACCCCGGAGGCCGAGCTGCCCTACCCGAGCTGAGGCCACCGCCAGGACGCGAGGCCCCGCACGTCACCGCATGGGCATGCGGGGCCTCGCCCTTGGCCGTGGACCCGGATCGTTGCTCCTGTTGCGGCATGCGCGGACGGCGTCGGTGAGCGGCTGTACTCACCCACCACTCGAGAAGAACAGAGGGAACACCTTGTCCTACCGCATCGTCGCCGGCGGCCTGGAGCGGCACAACGCCGCGGAGATCCTCCGCATCGAGCCCTGGGGGCCGGACGCCGTCCGGGTGCGGGCCTCGTCCGGGAGCATCGACCCGAGCGCCCCCGGAGCACTGGAGAGCCCCGAGCCGTGCCCCCACGCCGAACTGTCCGCATCGGGTGACGGCTGTGCCCGCCTGGTCAACGGCCTCGTCGCCGTCGACGCCTCGGCGGACGGTCGGCTGACGTTCCGCCACGCGGTCTCGGGCCGCGAACTCCTCGCCGAAAGGAGTCCGCACGCGCATCACACCGGCTCGCGCGTCCATGCGACAGCCGGCCGGACGGCGCAGTCCTTCGAGGCCTACGACGGCGAACGGCTCCACGGCCTGGGTCAGCACCTGCACGGCCGCCTGGACCAGAAGGGCTGCGTGATCGACCTCGTCCAGACGAACACCGAGGTGACCGTCCCCTTCCTGCACTCCTCACGCGGCTACGGACTCCTGTGGAACAACCCCGCCACGGGCCGCGTCGAGCTCGGTGCCGACGCCACCCGGTGGACCGCCGACGCCGGCGGTCGCATCGACTACTGGATCACCGTCGGCGACACCCCGGCCCGGATCCTGGACTCCTACACCCGGGCCACCGGTCGGCCACCCCTGCTTCCCGAGTGGGCCTCCGGGTTCTGGCAGTCGAAGCTGCGCTATCGCAGCCAGGAGGAACTCCTCTCGGTGGCACGGCAGTACAGGGATCGTGGACTGCCGCTGTCCGTCATCGTCTGCGACTTCTTCCACTGGCCGAGAATGGGGGACTGGCGCTTCGAGGAGAGCGAGTGGCCCGATCCCGCGGCCATGGTCAAGGAGCTGTCGGACCTCGGGGTGGAACTCGCGGTCTCGGTATGGCCCACCGTCGAGCCCGACAGTGACTCCCACGACGAACTGCGCTCGGCCGGACACCTGCTACGGGACGCGGGTGGCGGTCTGCTCACCTTCCCGTGGCCGTCCCGGTACGGCGGGGACGCGCTGCTCCGACCGATGGCCTACTACGATGCCACCCACCCCGGCGCACGCGCCGCGCTCTGGCAACGGTTGAACCGGAACTACCGGTCGCTGGGTGTGGCGTGCTTCTGGCTGGACGCCTGCGAGCCGGACCTGCCCCTGGACCGCGCCGCGCGCGCCGTCTACGCGGCCGGCCCGGCCGCCGAGGTCGCGAACCTGTACTCGCGGGAGCACACCCGCGCGGTCGCCGACGGCCTGCGCGCGGCGGGCGAGGACCGGCCGCTGTCGCTGGTCCGCTCCGCCTGGGCGGGCAGCCAGGCGCACGGGGCCCTGCTGTGGTCCGGCGACATCCCCACCACCTTCGACTCCCTCCGGCGCCAGATCAGGGCCGGCCTGAACGTGGCGATGAGCGGCATCCCCTGGTGGAACACCGACATCGGCGGCTTCTTCGGCGGTGATCCGGACGACCCCGCGTACCGCGAGCTGCTGGTCCGATGGTTCCAGTACGGCACCTTCAGTCCCGTCATGCGGCTGCACGGGGACCGGCAGCCCAACTATTCGGCCTTCGCGGCGGACATGACCGGCGGGCCCAACGAGGTCTGGTCGTACGGGGAGGAGGCGTACGGCATCCTGCGTGACCACCTGTTGCTGCGCGAGCGCCTGCGACCGTACCTGCGCAGGCTGTCCGAGGACGCCCACCGCACCGGCGCCCCGCCGATGCGCCCGCTGTTCTTCGACTTCCCCGAGGACGCACGCGCCTGGGAGGTGGACGACCAGTTCCTGCTCGGCCCCGACGTGCTGGTGGCCCCCGTGGCCGAAGCGGGCGTCCGCAGCCGCCGGGTGTACCTGCCCGCCGGCGCCGACTGGCGCGACCCGGTCACCGGACGCGAACTGCGGGGCGGAACGACGGTCGACGCGGCCGCCCCGCTGGAGCGGATACCTCACTTCGTGCGACAAGGGGCCGACGCCGCGGCCTGGCTCGGCTGACCGGCCCCGGCGCCTGACGACGGAGACGAGGAGTCGTGCGCCCCTCGCGGCTTCCCGTTCGATGCGACTGCGTGGAGTGCGCCTGGTGCGCTGATATCCGCCTCGGCATGTTCTCGCCGGGACCCCGTCCCGAACGCCGACACGCGGCCGCCGGATCTTTCTGCCCGCCGCATTGAGCGAACAGGCGCCGGCGTGCGTATGAGCGGTAGAGCCCGGGGCACCGCTCCGGGGCGGATCGCGGCCTCACCGCCGGCCCTCCTCACCGAACAGGACTTGCAGTGGCAGAGAACCTCAACTCAACGGGACTCCCGACCCGTCGCGCGGTAGTGGCGGCAGCGGGCGGCAGCGGACTGGTCGCCGCCCTGGCCGCGTGCTCGGGGAGCGACAAGCCGTCCTCGGCCTCGGTGCCCGCGGCCGGCGGATCCGCATCCTCGGCGGGTGCGACCGCGCTGCCGACCTCCGGCACCTCGTCCCAGGCAGCGGGCGGACCGCCGGCCACGGCCCAATCCTCCGCGGCCGGCGGAGCAGCCGTGGCCAGCACGTCGGACATCCCGGTGGGCGGCGGCATCGTCCTCAAGGAGCAGAAGGTCGTGGTGACGCAGCCGGCGCCGGGCGAGTTCAAGGCGTTCTCGGCGGTCTGTACCCATCGTGGCTGCACGGTCAGCGACGTGACCGGTGGCACGATCAACTGTCCGTGCCACGGGAGCAAGTTCAACGTCAGCGATGGTGGCGTGGCGGGCGGCCCGGCCACCCAGCCGCTTCCAGCGGCCAAGGTGACGGTGTCCGGGAGTTCGATCGTCCTCGGCTGACCACCGGGTCGTACGGGCTGCCGCATCCGCGCGGCGGGCGCCGAGCAGGTTGCTCGGCGCCCGCTGGTCCAGCTGACGGTCTGTCGCGCGCCCGTGCCGGGCGCCCCTGCTCCGGGCGCGTAGGTGTGAGCGTTAACATGCACCGATACCGACGAAGCGGGAAGCATGTGGATGAAGCGTGTACAGCGTGCGCTGCTGGCGCTCGCCATCGTGGCGGGGACGACGGCCGTGCCCGTGCTGCTGTTCCCCGCGGGTGCTGTGGCGGCCTCCGGGGACATCACCTCGTCGGTGCTCGCCAACAGCGACGTGGTCCTGGACGGCGGTGCCGTCGTCAACGTACCGCCCGGAGTCCACACGTACACCGGGGTCATCAGCGGCAAGGGGTCCCTGCGAATAGCCGGAACCGGCACCCTGGTCCTCACCAAGGACAGCACCTTCACCCTCCCCAGCCCCAGGCAGACCGTCACGGTGCCCGGGGGGAACCATCCCTACGTGGTCGTCAACAGCCCCGACGACCCGGCGGTGACCGTCGACGCGGGGGCCACCCTGCAGTACGGAACCGGCGGGACCACGGGCCTGATCGGCGCCTTCCCGTACAACACGCCCGACTACCAGCAGAACCAGGACAACATCCGGGTCGACGGCACCCTGAACCTCTCGCTCACGCGCGGGTTCAACCTCGGCATCATCAGCGGCTCCGGGACGATCATCCAACCCCGCGGCATGTGGGGCGCGCTGCAGCTATGCGGCACCAACCCGTTCTCCGGCGTGCTCGACATCGGCACCGAGGCCCACTTCGCCAGCACCACCTGCGCGGCCGATCTGCCGAACGCCCGCGCCGTCGTCAACCGCGGCTCCTGGATCATCGACACTCCGTTGAACCAGACCGTCGTCCAGCACCAGAGCTTCTACAGCCGTGAATACGGGAACGACGTCAACGTCCACTCCCGCCCCGGCAGCAAAGTCGTCCTGACGGGCGTCTACAGCTACAGCGACAACACCGACGACGCCGCGCCCGCGCTGGGCAACTCCGGCCTGAACTTCCAGCCGGTGCCGCACCAGCTGAACAAGCGCGGCACCAACATCGAAGGCGCGGACGTCCAGTGGGGGGACGGCAGCACCCACCAGATCTTCATGCCCGGCACGGCCCAGACCGCCTACGTCAACCTGCACGCCAGGTCGCAGCGTTCACGCCTGACCTTCGACTACAACGGTCCGGTCACCCTCGGACTGCCCATCGGCGGAGGCCAGTTCCACGACACCCTGAGTGCCCCGGGGGCGGGCGACGTCGTCATCGCCGGAACCAGCGGGAACGACGTCACCTTCGCCGCCGCACAGTTCTACGACGGCAGCACGACGGTCCAGAAGGGAGCGGTCCTGCGGCTCGGGTCCGGTACCGCCGGCGGTGACGGCAGCCTCCACACCGGGGGCTCGTTCGACCGGATCGTCGACGACGGGTCGTTGGTCGTCCGGAACCTCCAGACGCCCACGGCCCTGCCGGCGCTCTCGGGCGCAGGCGCCCTCACCCAGGACGGCACCGCGACGACGACCCTGACCGCCGCCTCCTACACCGGTGCCACCACAGTGGCCCGGGGCACGCTCGCCGTGACCGGTTCCTCGCTCGCCGCGTCCGGGGAGGTCTCCCTCACCGGCCCGTCGGCGGCCCTCGACCTGAGCGCAGCCGCGACGACGGCGCTGACCAGGCTCGACGTCGTCGCGGGCGCGAAGATCATCGTGCCGGCCGGCAAGCCGGACCTCGTCGTGGGCGGCCAGCACTCCACGCTCTCCGGCACCGTGCTCACCGTCGGCGGGCTCACCTTCGCGCTCACCCAGGCAGGCGACCGCGCCGAGCTGACCGCCCAGACGGGCGGGCAGACCAGCAGCCCGACGCCGGCTCCCGTTCCGACCGCCGCCGCCACCACCCCTGCCGCCTCGCCCGAGGCGAGGGCCGAGGGGAAGCACGCCGGCACCGCGGACTGGACCCTCCTCGGCAGTGCCGGCGGGGTGCTGGCGCTGCTCCTCCTCGTCGTCGTTTCGGTGCGCAGCCGCTCGGCCCGCTCGGCCCGCTCGTCCGGGAACCGGTCCCGTCCGTCGCGGAGACGGCGCGCTCGCCGGTGATCGGGCGCATCCTGGTCCGATTCGCTCGGCGTCTCAGTTGATCTGGTCCGGGCGCGGGGAGCTGTCCGGTCTCACTGTGAGGCGAGTGCCGCGCGGGCCAGGACGCACAGCTGGGTCCGGTCGTCGATCACTTGCGCCGGGGCACTGTAATAGGCGTGCACCACGACCGCGCGGCCCGCGGCACGGTAGGTGAACGGTGTGGACCCGGCCTCCTCGTAGGAGGGGCGCGTCGCGTCGTCGACACGGAGGTAGAGCGTGTCCATCACGATCGCGAACCGGATGCCGTGGCTGCGCAGTGCCCAGCCGCCGAAATAGCGGTGGACGGTGACCTCGCCGAGCGGTGCCAGCTGATCGGCGACATGCTCGGCGAGGCTGCGGGATCCGCTCACGCGGGGAGGAAGAACCCGGTGATGTCGGCGAACCGGCCGTGACGGTGGAGCGCGGTGCTCACGCCCGCCATGGCAGGTTCGTCCTGCTCGCCCAGCTGGGTCCACCGGGCGAGCGACCGGTCGTGGTGCTCGACCACCTCGTCGATGCGGAACCGGTGACCGGGGAAGGCCGCGGCGAATCCGGCCATGTAGGCGGCCAGCTCGGTCAGCCCGCCCACCTCCGTGCCCGGGTCCCGATAGGCGACGTCGTCGACCGCGACCGCGCCGAGTGCGGCGAGCCGCTCGGCGGGGTCGGCCGACCAGCACGCGGCATAGTCCGTCCAAAGCTGCTGTGAGTCGCTCATCGCTGTCCTTCTCTGTCGGAGCCGATCGACGCCATCGCGCCATCGGTGATGGTGTGCAGTTTCGTACGGGGCGTGCCGGCCCGGACCAGCACCAGCAGGCCCTGATAGAGCGCCAACAGCCGGGCTGCCGACACCTCGACGTCCAGATCCGCCGACAGCAGGCCCAGAGCGCGGGCGCGCGTCAGCGCGTCGGCGAAGCCGGACTCGATCGCCTCCAGTCCTCGGCGCACTCCCGCGGCGGCCTGCGAAACGGTGAAGGACTCCACCGCGGTGTTGGTGAGCAGGCATCCCGGATCGCGTTCGAGACCGGTCTCGAACGCCGAGGTGAAGAACGACCGGATGCCGGCCACAGGATCCGGCTGCTCCAGGAGATGGGCCCGGACGCGACCCTCCACCACCTGGTCGTTGTAGGCGTCCAGCGCAGCGCAGAACAGGCCCTCCTTGCTCTGGAAGACCCGGTACAGGCTGCCCGGATGCAGCCCGGTCGCCTCCTCGATGTCCCGCACCGAGGCCCCGAGGTAGCCACGGCGACGGAACAGTCGCATGGCACCGGCCAGTACCTCCGTCTGATCCCAGACCTGCTTGCGTCCCAACGGAACCCCCGTAGTTGAACGATTGCTCACAAAAATAGCACGCCTGCACGGCGGGCCGGTCCCGTCGCCCCCGCCGCTCCCGCTCGCCGTGTTCTTCGATGTGCGAGAGCAGCCGGACAGCCTCGCCAGGAGTCTTCGGTGAGTACCAGTCGTGGCTGACCAGATCAATCGAGAGGGGACACTCGTCGTCCGTGGCGGAACCGTGCCGGTGCGGTCCCGCACTCGGCGGTGAAGACGGTGTAGAACCGGCTGACCGAGCCGAAGCCGGCGGCCGTGGCCACCTGGCTCGCCGGAAGGTCCGTGGTGACCAGCAGCCGGCGTGCTTCGGCGAGCCGGTACAGCTTCAGGTACTCGCCGATCGTGGTGCGCACGACCTTGCGGAACTGGGTCATGGCGTAGGTCGGGTGGACGCTCGCCGCCGCGGCGACGTCGGCGACGGTGACCGGCTCCCGGAAGTGCTGGGCGATGTGCCGTGCCATGGCGACCACTTGGCGCAGCGCCGGATCGTCACCGGCGTACCCGCGGCCCGGGTCGCCGATCGTGGCGAACGCCAGGCGCCGGACGCGCGCCTGGATCTCCAGCATCGCGATGTGGTGGAGCTCCGCGTCGCCCGCGGCGAGATCCGAGGCCCATTGGGTGAACTTCGCCGGATCGCACGCGTCGGCGTGCTCCGCGGGGGTGACCGCCGGCACGCCCGAGAGGAGTCGTGCGAGGAGCGACTGCGGCAGCCCCCAGCCCAGGAACCGGTCGAACGGCACGTGCAGCCAGTGGACGCGCGTCGCCCCGCTCGCCACCAGCTGGTGCGGGATCGCCGCCCAGAAGACGGTGAGACCGCCCGCCGCGACCTCGACGAGTTCGCCGCCGTAGAGGTAGAGCAGCGGGCCGCCGTCGGCCACGAAGTTGATCTCCAGGTCGTCGTGCCGGTGCGCCGCCGCCATCAGGGACGGGCGTCCGGACCAGCCACGGAGGGACGACGGTTCGTCGATCAGAGCACCCTGAGGATCCAAGAAGTTCTCGCTTCTAAGGGGTGAAGACATCTCATCAACTCGGAACCTATCGTCGTGGAGCAGCGCCGGCGCTCGCACCGCGACGCGACCGGCAGCACCTCCCACCCGCCAGCTCTTGCGCTCTGATGGAGACTTCGCGTGTTCACACTTGGCATCGTCGGTGCCGGCCAGTTCGCCGGTTCGTTCGCCAAACTCTGGCGCCTGCACCCGGACGTCGGTGACATCAAGGTCACCGACCTGATCCCGGAGCGGGCCGAGCAGCTGGTCCGCGACTACGACCTCGCGGGCACGGTCACCTCGTTCGAGGACATGCTCGACTCCGATCTCGATGCCGTCGCGCTCTTCACCCAGCGTTGGACGCACGGTCCGCTCGCCGTCCAGGCACTGCGCGCGGGCAAGGACGTCTACAGTGCGGTGCCCATGGCCGTGACCGAGGCGGAGATCGCGGACATCATCACCGCGGTCGAGGAGACCGGTCGGATCTACATGATGGGTGAGACGAGCTACTACCACCCGGCGACCGTCTACGCGCGAGACCAGATCGCCGCGGGAGCCTTCGGCCGGGTCTTCTACGCGGAGGGCGACTACGTCCACGACATGGACTGGGGCTTCTACGACGCGTACAGGTACAGCGGCGGTGAGAACTGGAAGGCCACCGCCAGCTACCCTCCGCTGCTCTACCCCACCCACTCGATCGGCGGGGTCCTCGGGGCCTGGCAGACCCACGCCGTCAGCGTCTCGGCGATCGGTGTCCCCGATGAGCGCGGCGACGGCGTGTTCGACCGCGAGATCAGCCAGTTCGACAACGACTTCTCCAACGCGACCGCCTTGTTCGAGGTGGCGGCCGGCGGGAGCTTCCGCACGAACGAGTTCCGCAGGGTCGGATACATCGGAAAGGAGTCGCGCTTCCGCTTCTTCGGCACCGAAGGGGTCTTCGAACAGCTCGGCTCGGTGAGTCTGCGGCAGGACAAGACGGGCGAGTACGACCTCACCGAACACCTGCACCCCGCACCCTCCCTGGCCCCGGACGACCCGACCCTCGCCCACGTCGCCCCGGAACTGCGCGGCGCCTTCGCCTCCGGCACCGCGCCCGTCCACGACCGCTCCCGACTCCCGCGGGAATTCGCGCACGCCCCCAACGGCCACGAAGGCAGCCACCACTTCCTCGCCGACGACTTCGCCGTGGCGGTCACCACGCGAACGCCCCCGGCCCTGCACGCGTGGACCGCGGCCCGCTACACCCTCCCCGGCATCATCGCCCACCAGTCCGCCCGCCAGGCCGGCGCGCGCCTGCCCATCCCGGACCACGGGGACGGGCCCCGAACCGCGTAGCGGGACCCGCAGTCGGGCTCCACAGCCGCCGCGCACCAGGAAGTGGTGCGCGGCGGCAGCGGCGGGATCCGCTGACACTGCGGCAGCGGATCCCGCCGCGCGTCCTGAACCGCTCGGCCCGCGGCCTACTGTGCGAGGAAGGACCACTGCAGGTTCGGGCTGCCGTTCCAGCTCCACTGCTTGGTGACGGACCCCGAGGCGACGTTGCCGCCGCCGTCCAGGACCAGGCCGGTGGTGCGGTTGGCGATGCTGTACTGGCCGTTGCCGCGGTCGGTGATCTGCCACTGCTGGTTGGTGCCGCCGTTCCAGGTGGCCTGCTGCGCGGGTGACCCGTCGGCGGTGGCGCCCCAGCTGTCGGCGACCATGCCGTTGGTGCGGTTGACCAGCTTGTAGTAGCCGTTGCCGAGGTCGACGGCCTGCCACTGGAGGTTGGTGCTGCCGTTCCAGCTCCACTGCTTGAGGTCGCTGCCGTAGGCGACGTTGCCGCCGCTGTCCAGCGCCAGGCCGTCGGTGACGTTGCTGATCCGGAAGTAGGAGGCGGGGTTGAAGATCACCTTCAGCGAGGTGATGGCGTCGTTGTTGCCGGTGGTGCGCAGATCGGGGTTGTCCGCGCTGAAGGTCCACGCGGTACCGGTGAAGTTGTCGCCGGAGTAGCCGACCGCCTGGTAGCCGGCCGGTACGCGCAGGGAGGAGATGCTCTGCGCCGCCAGGCCCGCGCTCTGCAACTGGGCGGCGGTGTAGGAGCCCAGCACCAGCGCGGCCGCCGCTCCCGCGTACGAGACGTCGCCGTACGCGGTGACGGTGCCGGTGCCGCCGGGCTGGAGGACGGGGATCTGGCCGGTGAACGTGAACTTCAGTACGTAGGCGACGGCACTGAACGGGGCCGAGGACGACGGCAGGGTGATGTGCAGGCCGTCGCCGGCCTGGGTCGGCGCGGGCAGGTTGGTGTACGTGCCCGCGGTCGGGTTCAGCAGCTGGACCGAGGCGAGGGTGCCGAGGTCGATGCGGCCGCTCGCCAGGGTGCTGATGGTCGTGGAACTCCCGGGCCAGCCGAGGACCGTGGCGTACAGGACGGTGTTGTCCTTGCTGCGGGTGAACCGGAAGTCCTTGTTCGTGCCCGCCACCGGGGTGGTGAACGAGCCGCCGCCCATCTTGGTCGGGCCCTCGCCGTAGACCGTCCAGGCCCGGGTGGCGTAAAGGGACTCGCCGAACCGGTGGAGGTGGTCGCCGATGCCCAGCAGGACGTCCTTCTGGCCCTGGGGGATCGTCCCGTCGGCCATCGGTGCGATGTTGAGCAGCATGTTGCCGTTCTTGCTGATCCGGTCGATCAGGGCGTGCAGCATCTGCTGGGTGGAGTAGTAGCCGATGCCGACGGTGTAGCACCAGCTGGAACTGGAGATGCTGTCGTCGGTCAGCCAGTACGGGTTGGCGATGTCGCCCGGGCCGCCGCGCTCGTAGTCGAAGATCTCGCCGAGGTTGTCGTAGCCGTCCTTGTACGTGGCCACGACGTCCCGGCCCCAGCCGAGGGCCTGGTTGTAGTAGTACGACAGGAAGTTCAGGCGCTGCGTCTCGTCGACCTTGGAGAGGTCGAAGTCCTCCCACAGGATGTCCGGCTGGGCCAGGTCGATGACCTCCTTCAGCTTCGCGTACCAGAGCTGGTTCTCCGTCGCGGTGTCGAGCTGGCCGAAGAGCTTCTGGAGGCTGGCGGTGGGCTGTGCCGGCGCGTGGTCGTAGTAGCCGTTGAAGTTGTACGCGTGGTGCATCGCCACCAGCAGCTTCAGGCCCTTGCCCCGGATCGCGTCGCGGAAGATCTGCAGCAGGTTCAGCCGCGGCCCGCGCTGTACCGAGTTCCACTCGTTGACCGAGCTGTTCCACATGGAGAAGCCGTCGTGGTGCTCCGCCACCGGCCCCGCGAACCTCGCGCCCGCGTCCACGAAGAGCTGGGCCCAGGCGTCCGGGTCGAAGCCGCCGCCCTGGGAGGCCAGCTTGGGCGCGAACTGCACCCAGTTTCCGGCCTTGTCGCGGGCGCCGTCGAGGAAGTTGTTGTACGGCCACACCGACGGGTCCCCGTAGGTGGCGATGTGATGGCTGTTCACGTCGCTCCCGCCGATGTACATGTTCCGCGGGTACCACTCGCTGCCGTACGCCGGGACGCTGAAGGCACCCCAGTGGAAGTAGATCCCGAACTTGGCGTCCTGGAACCACTCCGGCGCCGGCGGGTGCTGATCCACCGAGGCCCAGGAGGGCGAGTAGGACGACGGAGCGGCGAGCGCCCGCGTCGTACCGAGCGTCAGATTCGCAGTGGCGGCGGCAACGATGCCGGCGGCACTCGAGAGGAACAAGCGTCGGTTGATCGCCATGGCTGGATCCTTCGTCATGGGGTGGGGGAGGCTTCGGGCCGCGACACCGGAGCGTGGGTGGCACGCAACGGACGGCTCGACACGGCCTGCAGGGCGAGAGCGAGGATGTGAGCGATAACAGGACTGCGGCTCAGCCGATTCTGGCAGCGCCAGGACACCTGTCAAGACATAGGACAGGATGAGTCGTTTCCCTCGATACATGGGATGTCTCTGGCTGGTTGGGCGAGCTGGCACGCCGGGGTGCAGGGCTGCCGCAAGCGGATTTGGCGGATATGTGCTGAGCAGGGCCCATATCGCGGTGTCCGAAGTCTCCAGCAGACATGGGATGTTCAGCGACCGGGCGGGCGTGATATCTCTTCGGGGGAGCGCTGCTGCTCGGGCTCGGACCGATGCGCTGAAGCAGGGCCGCCGAGCCGTCGGGGGCGATCCGCCGGCGCTCCACTCGGCCCGAGTCCCGGCCGCACTCCGCCCGGTGGAGCGCCGCAGCCGCAGTGCGGCCGGGTGGACTCGGGACGGGGGAGTGTGTGAGCGCGAACACGTCTGGCCCTACTCGGGATCCGCCGACTGGAAGGACAACTGATGGGAAAGCTGCGGACGGCAGCCATCGTCCCGCTCGTCTTCGCCGTACTGGGTGCACTGACCGCCGGCGCGGCGCCGGCCTCCGCCGCGTCGGACACGCCGTTGCGGGTGATGCCGCTGGGCGACTCGATCACCTGGGGGCTGGGGAGCAGCACGGGCAACGGCTACCGGGGTCCGTTGTGGAACGACCTGGTGGCGGACGGCCACCCGCTGGACTTCGTCGGCTCGGTGCGCAACGGCTCGATGCCGGACCCCGACAACGAGGGGCACTCCGGGTACCGCATCGACCAGATAGCCCCGCTGGTCGACGCGTCCCTGGACCGATTCCGGCCCAACGTCGTGACGCTGGAGATCGGCACCAACGACCTCAACCAGGACTACCAGGTCTCCACCGCCACGGCCCGGTTGAGGTCGCTGATCGACCAGATCACCGCCGACGTGCCCGACGCCACCGTGCTGGTCGCCTCGTTGATCGTGTCCACCAGCTCCAGCGAGGAGCCGTACCGCGCGGCGTACAACCAGGCCATCCCGGGCATCGTGAACAGCGAGCAGGCGGCTGGCAAGCACGTTGGATACGTTGACATGAGCGCGCTAACGACGGCCGACCTGGCCGACTACCTGCACCCCAATGACAGCGGCTACCAGAAGATGGCGGACGCCTTCCACCGCGGCATCCAGGCCGCGGACAGCGCCGGGTGGTTGAGGAATCCGGTGCCCGAGGCCGCCCTCGTCCACTCCGGCGCCGCCGGCAAGTGCCTCGACGTCAACGGCGCCAACCCCGCTGACGGCACGTCCGTCCAGATCTGGAGCTGCAGCGGCAGCGCCAACCAGCTCTGGTCCGCCTACCCGGACGGCACCCTGCGTTCTCTCGGGAAGTGCCTGGACGCGGCGGGCCAGGGCACCGTCACCGGCACCAAGGTGCAGATCTGGGCGTGCGACGGCGGTGCCAACCAGGTCTGGCAGCCCTACAACGGCGGCTACCGGAACCCGGTCTCCGGACGCTGCCTCGATGATCCGGGCTACTCCGCCACCGACGGCACCCAGCTCCAGCTGTGGGACTGCAACGGCGGCTCCAACCAGCAGTGGAGCTGGCAGTAGCGAGGACGAGGCCGTGCCGGCGGAGTGCGGGGGCGGGGGACTGCACAGGTCGCTCCGAGACGGCCGGTGCGGACCGCGGAGATTTTTCTGATCGGACGGCAACCTTTCGGCGCCCGGCGGCCACTGAGGGGTGAAGGGCGACGGCGGGCCGCGGTCAGGCCGCCCGCCCGGCCGAACTCCACGCACTCCGATCGGGAGCCACCCGTGTCACCTGACGACCTGACGACCTCCGTGCCGTCCCAGCCCGGGCCCCGGGGCCGCGTGCGCCGCCGCATCGTGGCGGGGGCGGTGGCAGCACTGCTCGCCGGTGCCGGCGCGGGCGTCCTGGCGCTCGACGCGAGCGCCGCGGCGACCGTCGCGGTCACCGTCGACGCCGGCACCTCGCTGGGCACCGTGCCCGGCGGAGCGATCGGCCTCAACACCGCCGTCTACGACCCCAAGATGAACGACGCCACGGCGGCGTCGCTGATGAAGGACGCCGGGGTGCGGCGGCTGCGCTTCCCCGGCGGCTCGTACGCGGACGCCTACCACTGGAAGACCCACACGATGGAGGGCGGCGCCTACATCGCGCCCGGCACCGACTTCGACCAGTTCATGGCCACCGCCAAGACGGTCGGTGCCCAGCCGATCATCACGGCCAACTACGGCTCCGGCACGGCCGAGGAGGCCGCCGACTGGGTCAAGTACGCCAATGTCGACAAGGGTTACGGCGTCAAGTACTGGGAGATCGGCAACGAGATCCCCGGCAACGGGTACTACGGCAGCAAGTGGGAGCTCGACAACCACGCCGACAAGAGCGCGACGGCGTACGCCACCAACCTGCTCGCCTATGCCAAGGCGATGAAGGCCGTGGACCCGACGGTGAAGATCGGGGCGGTGCTGTGCACTCCGGGCTCCTGGCCCGACGGGATCACCGGTCCGGGCGACAGCGCCGACTGGAACCACACGGTGCTGTCCATCGCCGGCAAGTCGATCGACTTCGCGATCATCCACTGGTACCCGGGCGGTACCAGCACGGCCGACCTGCTGAACGCCCCCGCCAAGATCGCCGGCACCACCGCGGCGGTCCGCTCGCTGATCAACACCTACGCGGGCCCGCACGCATCCTCGGTGGAGATCGCGGTCACCGAGACCGACAGCGCCGAGTCACCGGTCAACACCAGCCAGGCCGCCGCACTGTTCGCCTCGGACACGTACATGAACTGGCTGGAGCAGGGGGCCGCCAACGTCGACTGGTGGGACCTGCACAACGGGCCCGACAAGCCCGCCGCCGTCAACGGCGAGACCGACTTCCACGACCAGGGCGTGCTCTCCTCCGGAAGCTGCGTCAGCGGGGGCCCCTGCGAACCGGCCGCCCAGACACCGTTTGCCACCTACTGGGGCATCCGCGCGCTGACCGCGCTGGCCCAGCCCGGTGACACCATGGTCAAGGCCTCCTCCCAGAACCCCTCGGTGGCCGTGCACGCCGTGCGCACCGCCGGCGGCGGGCTGAACGTGATGCTGATCAACAAGGACCCGGAGAACGCGGCCCAGGTCTCGCTCTCCTACACCGGGTACACCCCGGCCCCGGGCGCCGCCACCACCGTCTCCTACACCAAGGGCGGCACCGCCCTGACCACGGCTCAGCAGGGCTCGGCCGCCGGCCAGACGCTCCCGCCGTACTCGATCACCACCCTCCAGCTCAAGCCGGCCTCGACGGCCACCAACCCCACGCCCGCGGCCCCGTCCACCGCGCCGGCTCCCGTCGTGGCCGCTCCGTCCACCTCGCCGGCCCCCGTCGCGGCCGCGCCGGCCCCTGCCGCCAGCGGCACCGTGGGCAGCCGCGCCCAGGCCGCTGCCGCAGCCGGTGGCCAGCCCGCCCAGGGCAGCACGAACTCCGCCTCGCCCGCCCAGGGCAGCACGAACACCGCCTCGCCGATCGCCAAGCCGACCGGGACCAACACGGCCGGCGGCCTCGCCTTCACCGGAACGAACGGCACCGCGCTCCTCTACAGCACCGCCGGCGGTCTGATCGCCCTCGCGGCCGGCGGCGTCCTGGTCCTGCGCGCACGCCGCCGCAAGGGCGCCCACGGCAGGTGAGACCGCACCAGGGCGACGGCCCGGCAGCAACCACCCGCCAGTGGGAGGCGCGCCGGGCCGCCTGCCTCGGGACCGATGATCCGGTGCTCCCGGACCATCGGCCTGACGTGGCGTCAGCTGCCGCTCGGTGCAGATCAGGACGGGATGATCTGCCACTGCTCCTGGGGAGCCGCGCCGTACGAGGACTGGGTGAGCACGGCTCCGTCCGCGGTGGAGCCGGAGTCGACGCCCAGGGCCAGGCCGCTGAACCGGTTGGTGAGGAAGTAGTGGCCGTCGCCGGTGGGTGTGATGGCCCACTGCTGCTGGGGGGCGTCCGCGTCGCCCCAGATGTCGGCGTGCGCGCCGTCGGCCCTGGAGAGCCCGCCGATCTCCAGGAGGGTGCCACTGTTGACGTTGCGGACCTTGTAGTAGCCGTCGTCGGACCGGACGATGGTCCACTTCTGGTTCGCGTGGCTCTGCCAGGGCCACTGCAGGACGGCGGTGTTGTTCGCGGTGCCCGCTCGCGAGACGTCGGCGACCTTGCCGCTGTGGCGGGCGACGAGCCGGTAGGCGGTGCCGTCCCCGGGGAAGGTGCTGGCGACCAGGGCGGGCACGGCGGTGCGGCCGCCGATGCGCAGGTTGCCGATGGTGGCGTAGCCGCCGGTGCCGGCGGTCACCTGGATGCGGAGGAACCCGGCGTTGACGGCCGGCCACTCGACGATCTTGGTGGTGTGGTCGCCGGTCCAGGAGGCGGTGGCGACCCGGGTGAAGGACGTGCCGTCGGTGCTGGTGGAGACGGTGCAGGCGGTGATGTCGCCGTAGGTGTTCGTGCTGCTGGTGCGGTTCCACTGCTTGGGCAGGTACTCGAGGGAGGAGATGTTGCTCCACACTCCGCCGAGGTCGATGGTGATCGTCTGCGGCAGGGGCAGGCCCGTGGTGGACCAGCAGGTCTCGAAGCCCTTGTCGCTGAGGCCGTCGATGGCGTTGAACGGCCCTGCGCCGGTGCTGGAGGCGGTGGCGTAGGCGGCCACCGGGGTGACGGGGTCTTCGACGCGGAGCGCCTGGGCGGGCAGCGGCGGCCGGTTGGGGTCGGGGTTCCAGGCGGCACCGACCTGGGCGAGGCGGTCGACGATGTTGGTGTCCAGCACCCCGTCGCGGTTGGGCGGGCAGTTGAGGATGAACGAGGTGTACTTGGGTTCCAGGTCCGCCAGGTGGGCGAGGATCGACGACTCGCTCATCGGATCGGTCGTCGGGGTGGCGGGGTGCCAGAACCAGCCACGGCTGATCGTCTGCCCCTGGAGCGAGGCGTGGGTGTTGCCGGCCGGTGAGGTGACGCCGAGCGGCTCCTCGAAGTAGATCGCGTCGCCGAGCCAGGGCACCGAGAGACCGCCGTGGTCGATCATCACGATGTCGGGCTGCAGGGACTTCACGTGCTCCCTGATCCGCTGGTACGGGACGGCCTGTTGGCCCATCTGCCAGGCGTAGCCGTCGGTGACGAAGAGGTCGATGGTCCCGTAGTCGGTGAGCAACTCGGTGATCTGGCCGAGGATGTAGGTGATGTCGGCGGGCTGCACGGCCTGGTCGGCGGGCACGTGGTGGCGGGCGTCGTAGGCCTGCACCGGGTGGGTCCGGTCCCAGAGGGAGAAGTACAGGCCCACCTTGAGGCGCTGGGCCCGGAAGGCGTTGACGTACTGCTGCACCACGTCGTGCGGGTAGGAGCTGTGGGCGACGTTGTAGGTGTTGTAGGCGCTGGGCCACAGGCAGAACCCGTCGTGGTGCTTGGTGGTCAGGACGCCGTAGCTCATCTTCGCCGCGGCGGCGGCCGACGCCCACTGGGCGCAGTTCACCGCGGTGGGCGCGAACCGGGTCGGGTTCTGGTCGGGGGAGGCCCACTCCTGATCGGTGAACGTGCCCATGTTGAAGTGGTTGAACATGCCGAACCGCATGTCGGCCAGCTTGCTCAGGTTCGTCTGGGGGTCCGCGGTGGCCGCGGCCGCTGCCTCGGGCAGCAGGCCGGAGAAGGCGGGGAGCACCGGTAGGGCTGTCGCGGCGGCCGCGACCCCGGTCGCGGTGAGGAATCTCCTGCGGCTCATGTGTTCTGACGGCACGGCTCAGCTCCAGGGTCGGTGGGGTGGAACGAGGATGTGTCACGTCCGATGACGGGATGTCGGCCGGCGGCCCGGCGGAGGAAGCCCGACGGGTGCTTGGCACCCACCCGCTCCTCCGCTGCCCGAGCCCCGGCCGCGTCACCGCCGGCGTAGCGGTGACGCGGCCGGGGCGCCGTTGTGGTGCGGTTGTGGTGCCCCGCCGGGCTCAGCCCCAGGGCTGGTCGGCCGACCAACTGGTATCGGCGGCCCAACTGGTCTTGCTGTCCCAGGCGTTCGATCCGCCGTTACTGGCGATGTAGACGGTGAAGTTGTAGTGGCGCAGGTACTTCGTCGGGTAGTTGGCGGACTGGAAGGAGATTCCCTGCCCGCTGTTGCCCGGGGTGGGGCAGAAGGTGGCGTCCTGCGCGAAGGTGCCGGAGCCGGTGTCGGCGCTCAGGTAGAGCTCGTAGTTGTAGTGGTGCAGGTACTGGCCGGGGTTGTTGGCCGACTCGAAGGTCAGGCAGGAGGTGTTGGCCAGGCCGGCGCGGACGATCCAGCTGGCGTCGGCCTTGGCGGTGGCCGGGCTGGAGGAGTTGATGTCGGAGATGACGACCTTGTTGTCGGCGTCGTCGTGGCGGAGGTAGTCCGAGGTGCAGCAGGGGGCGGTGGTGGCCTGCAGGGAGACGCGGGAGCCGGGCTTCAGCGCGCCGGTGCTGGTCGAGCCGCTGGTGTAGCCGGCGGCGGTGATGTTGGCCTGGACGGCGTCCTCGGTGGCGTCCGAGGGGTAGCCCGAGGTCATGACGCCTTCGTAGAAGGTGCCCGCGGAGCCCTTGCTGTTGTCACCGCCGATGCCCAGGATGATCGCCCCTTCCTTGTGCATCGGGTTGTAGCCCGAGACGTTGGGGCGCACGCCGCTGTAGTAGGTGGAGAGGCCGCCCGACTGGGCGTTGCCGCCGCGGATGGCCCACTGGTTCTGGCCGCCCTTGACGATGGCGGTCTGGAACCGGTTGGTGACGGTGGGGTCGCCCGCGTTGAGGTGCTGGTTGACACCGGAGAACAGGCCGTTCTCCAGGTCGGCCATGATCCAGGGGCCGGTGCCGCTGCCGGTGCCCCAGTGGTTCTCGGTGCCGAAGTAGATGGCCTCCATGTGGCCGTTTCCGGTGTCGTGGTTGTTGGTCTCGGCGTTGCCGTAGTCGAAGCAGCAGCCGTTGTCGAAGTGGGTGCCGTCGAAGATCGCGTACTCGCCCTCCGCCTGGTCGCCGGTGGCGATGCCGTGGGTGGTGTCGTTGCGGTAGCCGGTGCCGGGGGCGACGTAGACGCCGTACGCCTCGTGGCCGCCGACGGTGACCGGCGCCTCGAAGGCGTTGGCGAGGTTGTCCGGCCCGCTCGCGGCTCCGCCCGCGGGTGCCTGGGTGAGGTTGTTGCCCTTGCCGGACTGGTCGTAGATGACGGTGATGACGCAGCTGGTGTTCGCGCAGAAGGAGTCCTGGGCGGCGGCGTCGGCGTATCCGCCGGTGCTCAGCAGGCCGATGTCCTTGGTCGTGCTGTCGGAGGCGCGCTTGAGCTGGTACAGCGGGCCGTTGTAGCCGCCGTAGAGGGCCCGGGTGGTGCTGTGGGCGGCGACGCAGGGGGTGCCGCCCGCGGCGTAGAGGTCACAGGGGCCCTGGGTGGCGGCCTGCGAGGTGGTGGCCGTGGCGGTGAGCAGGCCGGCGGCGAGCACGGCGGTGGTACCGGCCGCCAGCAGCGCGCGCCTGGCGCGGCGGATCCACGGGGGCACGGACATGGAGGACTCCTTCATGGAGCGGGGTGGGGTGGGAGCATCGACGAACGCCGGCTGCCCGGCCGTGCGCGTGGCACGGATCGCGTCGACGCCTTCGGGTCCGGTGCGGAGGCGGCTGTCCTGCGCACCGGAGTCGGGAGAGGGGCTGCTCGTCAGCTCCAGGGGGCGGTGGCGAGCCAGCTGGTGTCCTGGGCCCACAGCGAGGTGGTGTCCCAGGCGTTGGTACCGCCGTCGCTCGCGATGTAGGCGGTGAGGCCGTAGTGGCGGAGGTACTTGGCCGGGTAGTTGAAGGATTGGAGGGAGTAGCCGGTGCCGGCGTTTCCTGCCTTCGGGCAGAAGGTCGCGTCGGCGGCGAACTGGCTGGTCCCGTCGTCGGGGTTGAGATACAGCTCGAACGCGAAGTGCCGGAGGTAGCTGCCGGGTGCGTTGGCCGACTCGAAGGAGAGGCAGCTGCTGTCGGCCAGTCCGGGACGGACGAGCCAGCTGGCGTCACCCTTGTCCGTGGCCGAACTCGACGCTGTGATGGGGGAGATGACGACCTTGGAGTCGGAGTCGTCGTGGCGCAGGTAGTCCGAGGTGCAGCAGGCGGTGGTCGCCCGCAGCGAGACCCGGGAGCCGGGCGTCAGCGACGGGGTGCCGGTGGAGGTGCTGTAGCCCGCGGCCGCGATGTTGGCCTGGACCGCGGCGTCGGTGGCGTCGGACGGGTAGCCCTTGACCATGGCGCCCTCGTAGAAGGTGCCCGCGCTGGCGTTGTGGTTGGTCTGGCAGCAGTCGCCGCCGCTGCCGAGGATGACGGCGCCCTGCTTGTGCATCGGGTCGTAGCCGGTGGGCAGTGCGCCGCTGTAGAACTGGGTCAGGCCCCCGGACTGGGCGTTGCCGCCCTGCAGCGCCATCTGGGTGGTTCCGTTGTTCTTCAGCATCGCCGTGACGAAGCGGCTGGTCTCCGAGACCTGCTTCGGGTTGAACGCCTTGCTGCCGCCGGTGAACAGGCCGTTCTCGATGTCCGCCTGCACCCAGGGGCCGGGTCCGGTGCAGCCGCCGAACCAGCACTCCGTGCTGAAGTTGATCGCGTCCATGGCGCCGTTGCCGTCGGCGTGGTGGTCGGTCTCGGTGTTTCCGTAGTCGAAGCAGCAGCCGCCGTTGGCGTGCGTGCCGCTGGTGACCATGTACTCGCCCTCGGGTGAACTGCCGGTCGGCACGCCCCCGGTGGAGTTGTAGGCGAAGTAGCTGTTGCCGGGGTTGATGTACAGCGCGTAGGCCTTCTGGCCCGCCACGGTCACCGCTTCGGTGCTCGCGGCGGCCGCCGCGTCGGCGCCGCCGGTCCCGCCGGGGCCCTGGTAGACCAGGGTGTTGCCGCCGCCGGTCTGGTCGTACAGGCGGGTGATGGTGCAGCTGGTGCCCGCGCAGAAGGCGTCCTGCGCCGCGGCGTCGGCGACGCCTCCGGTGGACAGCGGCGCGATGTCCCGCACCGCGCTGTCCGAGCTGCGCTGCACCTGGTAGAGCGGGCCGCCGTAGGCGGCGAACAGCGCGCGAGTGGTGCTGTGCGCCGCGACGCACGGCGTGCCGCCGGCGGCGTAGATGTCGCAGGGCTCCTGGGCGGCGGCCTGCGAGGGGGTGGCCGTGCCGGCGAGCAGGCCGACGGCGAGCACGGCGGTCGCGCCCGCCGCCAACAGCGTCCGCCGGGCGCGGCGCAGCCAGGAATGTACGGTCATGGACGAACTCCTTCGGGGGTGGGGGAGCGAGGAGCCCGACGATTGTTAGCGCTAACAATCTCAGGAACGGGAAGGAGCGGGGGCACGCAAAGGCGGAATGGAAGGCCACGGGCGCCGCAACGGCATCACTATGACTACATGTTGAAGCACCGTCAAGGCGTCGCGCACGGGCAAATTGTTAACGCACACATCAACAGGGCCGATGTCGCCGGCGGGCAGCACACGGCACTCGGGGGCCATCCGCCGTGGAGTGTCGCCCTCTTGACAGTCCACGGACGGTCGGGCAACGTCTCACACCGAAATCTCAGCGAAACATCCTCCCCTCCGCCCTCCCGTCTGGAGCGGGGCCGCGCCGGGGTTTGTTAGCGCTAACAGTGACGTGCTCAATGCAGAGCAGGGAGAGCGGCATGAAGGCAACCGCAGTGAGGGGCCGACGGAAACTCGGCAGCCTCGGCGCTGGGATCATGGTCGTCCTGGGCGCGTTCGTCGGCACCGCGGCCTCGACGGGTGCGGCGCACGCCGCATCGCAGGGTCCGTGTGACATCTACCAGGCCGGCGGCACGCCCTGTGTCGCGGCGCACTCCACGACGCGTGCGCTGTACGGGTCGTACAACGGTCCGCTGTACCAGGTGCGGCGGTCCTCGGACGGGGCGAGCGCCAACATCGGTCTGCTCTCCGCGGGCGGGGTCGCCAACGGCGCCGCGCAGGACGCGTTCTGCGCCGGCACGAGCTGTGTGATCACGGTGATCTACGACCAGTCCGGGCGGGGCAACAACCTGACCCCGGCTCCGGGCGGTGGAGAGGTGGCGACCCCGGACAATCCCGCCGACGCCACCTCGGCGCCGGTCACCATCGGCGGGCACAAGGCGTACGGCGTGTTCATCTCCGCCGGTGTCGGGTACCGCGACGACACCACCAACGGCGTCGCCACCGGGGACAGTCCGGAGGGTATGTACGGCATCGTGGACGGCACGCACTACAACAACCAGTGCTGCTTCGACTACGGCAACGCCGAGACCACCAACCACGACGACGGCAACGGCACCATGGAGGCCATCTACTTCGGCAATGCCAAGTACTGGGACACCGGCGCCGGCAACGGCCCGTGGATCATGGCCGACCAGGAGAACGGCCTGTTCTCCGGCTCCCAGACCAACAGCCCGAACCCCGGCGACCCGGTCGTCAACCACCGCTTCACCACCGCGATGCTCAAGGGCGGGTCGAACCAGTGGGCGCTGCGCGGCGGTGACGCCCAGTCGGGAGGCCTGTCCACCCTGTTCAGCGGACCGCGCCCCACGGGCTACAACCCGATGCACAAGGAAGGCGCGATCCTCCTGGGCATCGGCGGCGACAACAGCAACGGCGCGGCCGGCACCTTCTACGAGGGGGCGATGACGCAGGGCTACCCGTCCGACGCCACCGAGAACGCCGTGCAGGCCAACATCAACGGCGCCGGATACGCTCCCGGCAGCGGCGGTGGCAACGCCATCGGGGCCGTGCACGCGGACGGCGCGGGCAAGTGCCTGGACGCCCCGGGCGCCAGCACGACCGGTGGCACGCAGCTGCAGATCTGGGGCTGCAACGGTCAGACCAACCAGACCTGGACCCGCACCCCCTCGAACCAGCTGACCGTCACCAACAGCGGCACGACGGACTGCCTGGACGCCAACGGCGGGGGCACCAGCGCCGGCACCAAGGTGATCATCTGGCCCTGCGACGGGGCGAGCAACCAGCAGTGGCAGTTCAACTCCGACGGCACCATCACCGGCGTGCAGTCCGGGCTCTGCCTGGACGTGACCGGAGGGGCCACCGCCGACGGGACCCTGGTCGAGCTCTGGAACTGCAACGGAGCCGCCAACCAGCAGTGGAACCTCGGATGACCGGATAGCCTTGCCCGCTCCGGGCAGGACAAGCAGGTGTGGGGGGGGGGCCGGCCCCCGGGCCCCCCCCCCCCCCGGGGGGGGGGGCGCCCCCGGGGGCCCCCCGGGGGGGGGGGGGCGCGGGGCCCCCCCCCCGCGCCCCCCAACCCCCCCCCCCCCCCCACCCCCTCCTTCGGCCCCCCCGGCCCCCCCCCCGGGCCCCCCGGGGGGGGGGGCGCGGGGGGGGGGGGCGCCCCCCCCCCCCCCCCCCCCCCCCCACACCTGTTGGGGCGGTCCGCCACTGGTCACCAGCGTGGAGGCGGAGGCCGCGGTACCGCCCGCCGGCTCCACCTCCGGCGTCCCTCAGCCGAACAGGCGGCGCTGGATCTCCCGCCGGTAGTCCTCGAGTGTCCGGTCGAGGTGCACGACCGTGGCCGCGGCCGCCTCCTCGGGGCGGCCGTCGCGGATGGCCCGGTAGATCGCCTCGTGCTCCTCGACCGCGGCCTTGGCGGCCTCGCCGAGGACGTCGTGGATGCCGATGGCGCTGGACTGCCGCTGCAGGCGGCGGGCGTCGCGCACGGAGCTGAGCAGGAAGGCGTTGTGCGAGGCGGTGGCCACGGCCGTGTGGAAGTCGTCGTCGGCCTGGTTGAACACGTTGACCTGGCTGTGCTCCATCCCGTGCCGGCACTGCTGCATGGCGAGCTCGATGGTGCGCAGCTCGGCCGGTGTCGCCCGGGTGGCCGCGAGACTGGCGGCGGCCGTCTCCTGGACCTTGCGGAACTCGAAGAGCATCAGGACGTGATCGAGGTCGACGGGACGGAAGAAGCCGCCCCAGCGGCTGGTGATGAGCATGCCCTCGTCGTCGGCGACGAACAGGCCGCGCCCCTTGTGCGCCCGGACCCGGCCGAGCGCCGAGAGGATCTTCACGGCCTCCCGCACCACCGCCCTGCTGGTGTGGAGGGTCTGGGCCAGATCGTGCTCGGTGGGCAGCCGGTCGCCCGGTGCCAGGTTCCGCTCGGCGATGTACTCGAGGATCTGCTCCGACACGATCTCGTACCCGGGCCGGTAGTCCCGACGCTCCTCGGCCGAGCCGTTCACCGCTGCGGCAGCAGCAGAAGCCCGCGCAGGCACGGCGGCTTCGGTCGTGGGCGTGTCGTTCATCTGTCCTGCCTCCGGATGACTGGCGCGTGCGCGGCTGATCGCCTTCGAGCGAGCACAGCATAGCGCAGTACATCAATGAGTCCTACTCATATGGGACCACCTATCGATGTCCTGGCAGGCAGCAGAATGGGACAAATCGCCATAGAAATCACGTAACTGTGCTGCGGGGGTCGGCTTTCGGCGGCAAAAGAATCAGATTGGATATGTTCAGGCTCTTGACGATGCCCTCGATAGGGCGGCTAATTTATGCCCGAGGGCAGCGGAACAGCAGTCCTCGGCACCACCCGACGCCCGACCGGGACGGTCAGGCGTCGCCCCACCCCCCACTTCCCGACCCCGGTCGGGGCCTCTGCAGTGGAGTCGCTCATGACCGTCAACAAGCCGCTGGCCGGCGAGAAGGCAGTGCCCAGCAAGAGACGAGCGGTGCTGCTGGCCGCCTGCGCGGCCACGCTGGCAATGACCGTGGCCGCCTGCGGCGGCAGCTCCGCCGGCAAGACCACCAAGGACGGCTTCGCCCAGGTGGCGCAGACCGACGGCGCGGTGACGGTCTGGGTCGACGCGACCCGGCTGGCCGCCGCCAAGCAGTACCAGGCGCTGCACCCCGAGGTGAAGATGAACATCGTCAGCTATGACGGTGACGCCAACGGGTCGAACTACCTGCAGACCAAGGTCCAGCTCTTCAACCGGACCGGCAAGGGCTGGCCGGACCTCGTCTTCAGCTCGCAGAACAACGAGACGTCCTGGGCGGTCGACGCGGGCTTCGCCGCACCGCTCGACAAGGGCCTGATCCCGGCCGAGACCCTGTCGGGGTTCGCCAAGGGCGCCAACGACGTCTGTACGGTCAACGGCACCGTCTACTGCCTGCGCAACGACCTCTCGCAGACGGTGCTCTGGTACAACGCCCCGCTGATGCAGCAGTTCGGCTACACCGTCCCGAAGACCTGGGAGGAGTACCAGGCGCTCGGTGCGAAGGTGGCCGCCGAGCACCCGGGCTACCTGGTGGGCGACGCCGGCGACTCCTTCACCCCGGAGATCTACTTCTGGGCGGGCAAGTGCGGGGCCAACCACATCACCGGGCCCAAGGCCGTCTCCGTGAACACCGGCGGTCCGGAGTGCATCAAGATGGCCCAGCTGATGGACACGCTGGTCAAGAACAAGTCCATGTCCACCAGCGGCGTCTTCAGCACCGACTTCGCCAAGAACGAGAAGGACAAGGTCCTGCTGATGCCCGGCCCGGCGTGGTACGGCGGCGCGGTGTTCCACGACACCCTGAAGGTCCCGGAGAAGACGATCAGCGTGGCTCCGATGCCGCAGTGGCAGGGCGACCCGGCGCCGAGCGTCGGCAACGTCGGCGGAGGCACCTGGCTGCTGTCCCAGCACTCCGCCCACCTCAAGGCGGCCACCGACTTCCTGAAGTGGGTCACCACCGACAACGCCTACCAGGGCGAGAAGGCCCCGGGCTTCCCGGCGTACGCGCCCGCCGCCGAGAACTGGCTGAAGGCCCAGGCCGCCTCCGGGTACTTCGCCGGGGACCTCGGCGCCCTCGGCGACGCCTCCTCCCAGGTGTGGCCGGACTGGGGCTCGGGCCAGTTCAGCCAGGAGGCGGTCTGGGCCGCCACGGTCAAGCCGGGCATGACCCAGGGCCAGAGCATCGTCTCCCTGCTGCCGGCCTGGCAGGACTCGATCGTCAAGCACGCCGAGTCGCTCGGATACAAGGTCTCGCAGTGAGCACCACCGTCTCTGCGGCTGGCTCCGGCCGACGCCCCCGCGGCGTCGGCCGGAGCTGGGCCGGGCCGGCCTTCGTCGCCGGCTACGTGCTCCTGCTGGTCGCCTTCGGCGTTCTCCCGATCGGCTACGCGATCTACTTCGCCTTCACCGACGGGGGCGGCTCGTTCTCGGGCTTCAGCAACTTCGTCAGCACGGCGCAGGACTTCCGGTTCGTCGACGCGATCGGCCACGTCGCGCTCTACCTGCTGTTCTGGCTGCTCTCACTGGTCGTGTTCGTGGTGGGGCTGGCGCTGCTGCTGCACCGGGTCTCCTCCGGTTGGGCCAGCCAGGCGCTCCGCTTCCTCTACTACATCCCCGGGGCGCTGGCGGGTGCCGCGAGCGTGCTGGTCTGGCTGTTCATGCTCGACCCGACGGTGAGCCCGGTCAGTTCGCTGCTCGGCGCGCTCGGGTTCCACACCTTCGGCCAGGTCGTCGCGCCCGGCAACCTGCCGGTGCTGTTCACCATCATCGCGTTCTGGACCGGGGCCGGCGGCTGGATCGTCGTCATGTACGGGGCGCTCAACAACATTCCGAGTGACGTCCTGGAAGCCGCCCGGATCGACGGCGCGAGCGCCTGGCAGACCGCCTGGCACGTGCAGATCCCCATGCTCCGCAAGTGGATCGTCTACATGGTGATCCTCGCCTTCGCGGGCGGCGCCCAGCTCTTCGTCGAGCCGCAACTGCTCTCCATGGCCAGTGTGGGCGAGGCCGGCCGGGACTACTCGCTCAACCAGCTGACCTACGACTTCGCCTTCCAGATGAACAACATCAACGGCGCCGCCGCGGTCTCCATGGAGCTCCTGGTCGTCAGCGTGTCGGTGGCCGGCGTCTTCATCGCACGTTCGAGGTTCTTCGATGCCGACTGAGACACCAACCGACCCCGTGGCCGCCACGCCACGCACCGGACGGGAAGCAAGCGCCATGACCCGAGCACCGCACCGGACGCCGCGGCGGACCCACCGGCCCGTGCGCCGGACCTCGTACCGGCTGCTGGTCGGTTCGGTCCTGGCGGTGTTCGTGCTGTTCTTCGTCCTGCCGGTGCTCTGGCTCCTCCTCGCGGCGACCAAGACCGACCAGCAACTGGTCAACGACAACCCGCTCTCCTTCGGCTCCTGGGGCACGCTCGCGGACAACTGGCACGCGCTGAGCGGGTTCCAGGACGGCGCGATCCTGCTCTGGCTGGGCAACTCCGCGCTCTACGCCGCCATCTCACTGGCCATCACGCTCTGCGTGTCGGTGCCCGCGGGGTACGCGCTGGCCATGACCGAGTTCCGCGGCCGGAAGACCCTGCTGGTCGCCACCCTGGTCGTGATGCTGATGCCGAGCGCCACGCTGGTGGTGCCGCTCTTCCTGGAGGTCAACGCGGCGCACCTGATCGGCACGATGTGGTCGATCATCCTGCCCTACTCGTTCTACCCGTTCGGCGTGTACCTGACGTACATCTACTTCAGCACCGCCGTGCCCAAGGACCTGCTGGCGGCCGCGCGGATCGACGGCTGCTCCGAGTTCGGGGTCTTCCGCCACATCGCGCTGCCGCTGGCGACACCGGTCATCGCGCTGGTGGGCTTCTTCAGTTTCGTCGCCAACTGGACCAACTACTTCCTGCCCTACGTGATGCTGCCCGAGAGCGACCAGATGCCGATCCAGGTGGGCGTCGGCACGCTGCTCAGCAGCGTGCCGCAGTTCAACCCGACCGTCGGCTCGCTCGCGATCGAGCGCCCGCAGCTGGCACTCGCGACGCTCGTGGCCATCACGCCGGTCCTGGTGGTCTTCCTCTTCGCCCAGCGCTTCCTGGTCAGCGGGATGCTCGCCGGCGCCACCAAGGAATGACGCTCGCACCGTCCTCCCGATCGGAGAACCTCCCCATGTCCCCCAACTCCACCGACCACTCCCCGGGCGCGGACGCGACAGCGCCGGCGGCCGAGATCCGGGCAGGCGTGCCGCTGCTCGAACCGCCCGGCTGGGCGGTGGCGCAGCGCTCGCTGTTCGACCTGCTCGACCACGGCTGGCGCCGGTTCGCCCGCGACTTCACCGGCCCCGACGGCCGGCTGAACTACAGCGGCCGGCTGACCACCCGTGACGGCGTCGACGACTTCTACGAGGTCTTCTTCAACTGGCCCCAGCTCTACCTCCTCGGCGGCGCCGACGACCTGCTGGCCGCCAGCGAGAAGCACTGGGAGGGGGTGACCCGCCACCTCACCGAGCTGGGCATGCTCAAGGACGAGTACGAGCGCGGCTACGACTGGTTCCACCAGGGCGAGAGCCTGCTGCTGCTCTACTTCCTGTGCATGGCCGATCCCGAGCGCTGGTCCGAGCGCGCGCTGCGGTTCGCCGAGCTGTTCGTCGACCCGGCGCACGGCAACTACGACCCCGCGCACCGCATGATCACCCGCCCGCACAACGGCAGCGACCCGGACCGGCGGGGCCTGTCCGACGGCGAGGTCTACCCGTGGCTGCAGAAGGAGGCCGACACCTACGGCTACCCGCTCGAGTGGCTGCCCGAGGCGGCGGACGGCCCGTTCCCGCTCGACGCAGACCCGCGGCTGGGCGCGCAGATGCGCGAGCGGATGGGCGTCGGCGACACGGCGGTCAACCTCGCGGCGGCCGGCCTGGTGCTCAACGCCTGGATCCTGTCCGGTGAGCAGCGCTACCGCGACTGGATCGTGGAGTACGTCGGCGCCTGGCGGGAGCGCACCGAGGCGAACGGCGGCCTGATCCCGGACAACGTCGGCCCGGACGGCGTGGTCGGCGGCCTGCTGGAGGGCCGCTGGTACGGCGGCCACTACGGCTGGTCCTGGCCGCACGGCTGGCACAGCGTGGGCCACGCGGCCTGCGTGGCGGCGCTCGCCGCGGCCCTGGCCACCGGGGAGGAGGACTACCTCTCCATGGTCGGGACCTCGCTCGACGCCCTCATCTCCCGCAGCAAGGTGATGCCCTTCACCGAGGCGGACTCCAGCCTGAAGTCCAAGTGGGTGGTCGAACTCGCCTCGGACGTCGACACACCGACGCCGCACCTTCCGTTCCGCCGCAACGACTCGGGCTGGTTCGACTACAACCCGGTCACCCTGCCGGTGCCCATGGCGCTGTGGCACCACACCGGTTCCGTGGCCGACCGCACCCGGCTCGAGAAGCTGCGCGCCGCGGACGGGCTCGACTGGAGCACCGTCCGGTCGTTCCGGGCCAAGGAGGAGTCCGGGCACGAGAAGGCCTGGTTCGCGTTCCTCGCCGGTGACGACCCCGGCTACCCCGAGCGGATCCTCGCCGCCGCCCAGGCCCAGGTCCGCCACCGCCTGCGCCGGATCGACCGCTACCGCGACCTCGAGGTCGAGGAGGCCGACATCCACGTGTGGCAGCAGTGCAACCCGGTGGCCACCGAGGCCCTGGTCCAACTGACCTGGGGCGGCCCCCAGGTGCTGTACGGCGGCGGCCTCCAGCAGGCCCGGCTGCGCTACCACGACGCCGAGGCCCGCCGTGCGGGGCTGCCGCGGGACGTGGCCGCGCTGGTCACCTCCATCGACCCGGCGGCGACCACCGTCGAACTGGTGAACCTCTCGCCGGAGGCGGAGCGCACGGTGGTCGTCCAGGCCGGCGCCCTCGCCGAGCACACCATCGCCTCGGTCCGGTACACCACCTGTGCGGACGAGGGCTGGATCGGCGACATGTACGACTACGGCCACACCGAGCCGGTGGTCGGCGAAGCCGAGACGGCCTGCGGCGACGCGTTCCTGTCGGTCCGGCTGCCCGCGTCCACCCGCATCCGGATGACGCTCCGGCTCGAAGTCCGCACGCGCACCCCCAGCTACCGCTCGCCGTTCGACACCCCGGAGGAGACCGTCGCATGAAGCGCTTCGGCCAGACCATCAGGCTCCGCCCCGAGCACCGCGAGCAGTACCTCGAACTCCACTCCGCCGTCTGGCCCGGAGTCGAGGCGGCCCTGCGCCGGGCGCGGATCCGCAACTACAGCATCTTCCTCCACGGTGACGTGCTGTTCGCCTACTTCGAGTACCACGGCGAGGACTTCGAGGCCGACATCGCGGCGCTGGAGGCCGACCCGGAGACCCAGCAGTGGTGGAAGCTCACCGACCCCTGCCAGGAGCCCTGGCCCGACCGGGGCGACTCCCGCCAGTGGACGGAACTCACCGAGATCTGGCACCTGGGCGAGTCCGACGAGCACGTCGCCGGCTGACCGGTCCACTCCAGACAACCCCACCCGGAGCCTCCAGTGACCACCCCCAGCACGCCACCGGTGCTGATCGACGCCCACCACCACCTGTGGGACCTCGTACAGCGCCCGCAACCGTGGCTCGACGACCCGGCCCTGGCGTCGATCCGCCGCACGTTCACCCCGGACGACCTGCGCTCCACCGCCACCCGGGCGGTGGCCGGCCGCCGGCTGCGCGGCACGGTGGCCGTGCAGTGCATGCCGGAGGTGCCGGAGACCGAGGACCTGCTCGCGCTCGCCGAGCGGGAGCCGCTGATCGAGGCGGTGGTCGGCTGGGTGGACCTCACCTCTCCCGCGGTCGGCGACGAGCTCGACCGGCTGCTCGCCGGACCGGGCGGCGGCCGCCTCCGGTCCCTGCGCCACCTGGTGCAGGGCGAGCCGGACCCGCAGTGGCTGCAACGCGCCGACGTCGAAAGGGGGTTGGCGGCGGTCAGGGACCGCGGCCTCGGCTACGACGTGCTCGTCCGCAGCCACCAGCTCGACCAGGCGGTCCGGCTGGCCGAACGCTTCCCCGACCTGCCCCAGGTACTCGACCACGCGGGCAAGCCGGACCTCGTCCGCGGCGAACGAGGGGAGTGGGAGCGCGGGTTGCGGCGGCTGGCCGCGCACCCCCAAGTGGTCTGCAAGGTGTCGGGACTGATCACCGAGGCCGACCACGACACCTGGACCACGGCCGACATCCGGCCGGCCTGGGACGTCCTGCTGAGCGCCTTCGGCCCCGACCGGCTGATGTTCGGTTCCGACTGGCCGATGGCGAACCTCGCGGGCGGCTGGAACCGCTGGGCCGCCACCGTGGACGAACTCCTCGAGGGCTGCTCCCGCGACGAGGCCTCGGCGATCCTCGCGGGCGCCGCGACCGCCTTCTACCACCTCACCAGTACCGAAGAGACCCGGGAATCACGATGACGCTTGCTGTCCGCTACAAGTCCGCCCGCACGCTGGACACGGCCTCGGTCGAGCCCTCCGAGCCGGGCCCGGGCGAGGTGCTGCTGGCCCCCGCCTTCGTCGGCATCTGCGGCACCGATCTGCACATCTTCCACGGAGACATGGACGCCCGGGTCGCCGCGCCGGCCGTCATCGGGCACGAGATGTCCGGCCGGATCGTGCGGGTGGGCGCCGGAGTGCAGGGCTGGCAGCCGGGGGACACGGTGACGGTGATGCCGCTGCGCTGGGACGGCACCTGTCCGGCGTGCCTGGCGGGGCACCAGCACGTCTGCCAGAACCTGGACTTCATCGGCATCGACTCCCCGGGCGCGATGCAGCAGCGGTGGACCGTGCCGGCCGCGACGCTGATCCGGCTGCCGGCGTCGCTGGCCCTGGACCACGCCGCCCTGTTGGAGCCGACCGCGGTCGCCGTGCATGATGTCGGGCGCGCCGGAGTGCGGGCTGGCGAGCGGGTCGTGGTCGTGGGCGGCGGTCCGGTCGGCGTCCTGATCGCGCTGGTCGCCCGGGCCGCGGGCGCTGACGTGCGGGTCGTCGAGCTCAGCGCTCACCGCCGGCTGCTCGCCGAGGAGTTGGGGCTGACGGCGTGGAACCCGGTCGACCAGGACGTACCGGCCCTGGTGCAGGAGTGGACCGGCGACGCGGGGGCGGACGTCGCCTTCGAGGTGTCCGGCGCGGCCGGCGGGGTCGACACCGCGGTGGAGGTACTGGGGGTGCGCGGCCGGCTCTGCCTGGTGGCCATCCACGCCCGTCCGCGCGAGCTCAACCTGCACCGCTTCTTCTGGCGCGAACTCACGCTGGTGGGCGCCCGGTTGTACGACCGCTCGGACTTCGAGAAGGCAGTGGGGCTGGTGGCCGACGGCACGATCCCGGCCGAGCGGCTGATCAGCAGGGTCGTGCCGCTCACCGAGGCGCAAGCGGCGTTCGAGGCCCTGGAGGGCGGCGGTGACGTGATGAAGATCCTCGTGGACTGCACCGACGACTCCCAGGGAGCCTGCGCATGAACGCCTTCGACCTCACCGGCAGGCTCGCCGTCGTCACCGGGGCCCGGCGCGGCATCGGCCGGGCCATGGCCCGCGCCCTCGCCGAGGCCGGCGCGGACGTCATCGGTGTGAGCGCCTCGATCGAGGAGTCCGGCAGCGGCGTGGAGAAGGACGTGCTCGCCGCGGGCCGCACCTTCGAGGCCATCCGCACCGACTTCGCCGACCCGGACGCCGTCCGGGCCCTCGGGGCGGACCTCGCCGGACGTGAGCGCCCGGTGGACATCCTGGTCAACAACGCGGGCACGATCCGCCGCGCCCCGGCCGCCGAACACTCCGACGCGGACTGGGACCTGGTCCTCCAGGTCAACCTCAACGCGCAGTTCGCCCTGTCCCGGGCGGTGGGCGCGGCCATGGTGGCCCGCGGCCAGGGAAAGATCATCTTCACGTCGTCGCTGCTCAGCTTCCAGGGCGGCATCACCGTGCCCGGCTACACCGCCGCCAAGCACGGCATCGCCGGCCTCACCAAGGCGCTGGCCAACGAGTGGGCCGGGCGGGGCGTCAACGTCAACGCCATCGCGCCGGGCTACATCGCCACCGACAACACCCAGGCCCTGCAGGACGACCCGGTGCGCAGCAAGGCGATCCTCGAGCGCATCCCGGCCGCCCGCTGGGGCCGCGCGGAGGACCTGGCGGGCGCCACGGTGTTCCTCGCCTCGGATGCCGCCGCCTACGTCCACGGCACCGTCCTGCCGGTCGACGGCGGGTGGCTGGGCCGATGAGCGGCAGCGACCTGGCCTCCGTCCTGGCGGGCGCCCGCGTGGTGCCGGTGCTGACCGTGCCCTCCGCCGCGTCCGCCGGTCCGCTGGCCGAGGCGCTCGCGGCGGGCGGCGCGCGGTGCGCCGAGGTCACCTTTCGTACGGCCGACGCCGAGCGGGTGGTCAAGGCGATGGCGGCCCACGGGGGCCTGGCCGTGGGTGCCGGGACCGTCCTCGACCCCGAGCAGGCGGAGCGGGCGGTGGCGGCCGGGGCCTCGTTCGTCGTCTCCCCGGGCCTGGACGAGGACGTCATCGCCAAGTGCCGCGAGCTGGGCGTGCCCGTGGTGCCCGGGATCGCCACCGCCACCGAGCTGATGCGCGCCCTGCGGGCCGGCCTCGACACGGTCAAGCTCTTCCCCGCCGAGGCCGTCGGCGGTCTGCGGGTGCTGCGCTCGCTCGCGGCGCCCTTCCCGGGCGTGCGCTTCATGCCCACCGGTGGGATCGGCCCCGCCCAGTTGGCCGACTACCTCGGCGAGCCCTCGGTCCTCGCGGTCGGCGGCAGCTGGATGGCGACGCCCGCGCACCTGGAAGCCGGCGCCTACGCGGAGATCGGCCGCCTGACCGCCGAGGCCGTGCACGGGAGTTCGACATGACGGAGGTGCTGGCCCTGGGCGAGGTGATGCTCCGCTTCGACCCGGGCGAGGGCAGGATCCGCACCGCGCGGGCCTTCCAGGTCTGGGAGGGCGGCGGCGAGTACAACGTCGTGCGCGCGCTGCGCCGCTGCTTCGGCCGGCGCACGGCCGTGGTCACCGCGTTGGCCGACAACCCGGTGGGGCGCCTGGTCGAGGACCTGATCCTGCAAGGTGGTGTCGACACCTCGCTGATCCGCTGGGTGCCCGCGGACGGCACGGGCCGCACGGTGCGCAACGGTCTCAACTTCGTCGAGCGCGGGTTCGGCATCCGCGGTGCACTGGGCGTCAGCGACCGGGCGGGCACCGCGGTCTCGCAGCTGCGCAAGGGAGACGTGGACTGGGACGCGGTCTTCGCTTCGGGGCCGCGGTGGTTCCACACCGGCGGCGTCTTCGCAGGACTGTCGGACACCACGGCGGACGTCGCGGACGAGGCCATGGCGGCCGCGCGGCGGCACGGCGCGACGGTCTCCTACGACCCCAACTACCGGCCGAGCCTGTGGGACGGCAGGGGCGGACCCGAGCGGGCGCGCGAGGTCGACCTGCGGCTGGGCCGTCACGCCGACGTCATCGTGGGCGCGCTGGGGATGGCCGGCAGCCATCCGGGAGCGGAGCGTCTCGGTGCCGACGAGGTGCCGGACGCGCTCGCCTCGGTGGCCGGCCTGTTCCCCGGAGCGCGGGTGCTGGCGACGACCCTGCGCGAGGTGCCCTCGGCCGGGGTGAACGACTGGTCGTCGGCCGCCTGGTCGGTGGAGACCGGCCACGTGCTCGGCCCCTCGATGCCCGGCCTGCACGTCCTGGACCGGATCGGCTCCGGCGACGGCTTCGCCGCCGGACTGATCCACGGCCTGCTCGAGGATGCGGGACTGGAACGCGCCCTGGCCTACGGGACGGCCCTGGGCGCCCTCACCATGACGACACCCGGTGACAGCGCGACAGCCTCGTTGGCCGAGGTCGAGGCACTGATCGCGGGCGCTTCCGCCGCCGTCCGCCGCTGACCGGCATTCCACCCCCTACCGACTGGGAGTACCTCTTGCGCCTCCGGAAGATCCAGCACACACCGGTGGCGGTCACCGCACTCGGCTTCGGCGCCTCGGTGATCGGGAACCTGTACCGGGTCACCCCCGACGCCGACGCCGGCGCCGCGATCGAGGCGGCCTGGGACGCCGGCATCCGCTACTTCGACACCGCGCCGCACTACGGTCTGGGCCTCTCCGAGCGGCGCCTGGGCGCCGCGCTGCGGCAGCGCCCCAGGGAGGAGTACGTCCTCTCCTCGAAGGTGGGCCGGCTGCTCGTGCCCAACGAGCAGCCGCGCGGCACGGACACCGACGGCTTCGCCGTGCCCGACGACCTGCGCCGCCAGTGGGACTTCAGCCGGGACGGGGTGCTCCGCTCCATCGAGCAGACGCTCGAACGCACCGGCCTGGACCGTCTGGACGTCGTCTACCTGCACGATCCGGACGACCACTGGCAGCAGGCCGCCGAGGAGGCCATGCCCGCCCTGGCCGACCTGCGCGACCAGGGCGTGATCGGCGCCATCGGCGCGGGCATGAACCAGTCGGCCATGCTCGCGCGCTTCCTGCGCGAGACCGCGGCCGACGTGGTGATGCTCGCCGGGCGCTACACCCTGCTCGACCAGTCCGCGCTGGACGACGTCCTGCCCGCCGCGGCGGAGCTTGGCAAGAGCGTCGTCGCGGTCGGCGTGTTCAACTCCGGGCTGCTCTCCCGGGACCGGCCGGCCGCGGGCATGAAGTACGACTACCAGGACGCGTCACCGGACCTCGTCGACCGGGCGCGGGCCATCGCCGAGCTCTGCGAGCAGCACGGCACCACGCTGCCCGCCGCCGCCATCGCGTTCCCGTTCACCCACCCCGCCGTCGTCAACGTCACCCTGGGCATGCGGACCGCCGAGCAGGTCGCACGCAACGCCGAGCTGGCCGGTCGGCCCGTCCCGGCCGCCCTCTGGGAGCACCTGCGCTCCGCCGGCCTGATCAGGTCCGACGTGCCGAGCCCGGATGCCGCCGTTTCCTGACGGCCCCCACCCGTGGCCATCACCGGTGGCACAGAACTGACGCGACCACAGGTCGGAGGGCAGCCGGACAACCCGGCTGCCCTCCGGCGTTCTCGCGCGACCGCTCCGACCCGTCATCATGCCGACCACACCCGATCAGAATGGATCACAACCAAACATAAGAATAGGAAATCGCCTCCGTAGTACGGAGTCAAGGGGCTGGGAAGTCGCTCCCCATGTGCCGGACCACAAGTCGCGCCGCGTCACCTGATGGCTCGAGACATCCCATGTCTGCCAGCAGCCTCGTGCATCCCCTTGACCGCATCGTTTGATCGAGGCATGCTCATCCAGGCTCAAGTCCTGCCGGAAGGGGGCGCCGACCTGCAGGCCGAGGGTCGCCCGAACAGCTCCTCGCAGCTATTCATCCCAGGTGTCTGTCTGCCAGCTCGGCGGCGCCACCATCCACCGGTCCCATCCGCCGGCAGCGCAGCGCGGCAGGAAAAATCAAACACAAGGCAACATGGCGGCGAGGCCGCGGCGGCCCTGGAGCCGGGTTGTGCCCGGACGTGGTCGCGCCACACGACTTCCCCGAGCGCACCCGGCCTTGAGCAGGCGTCAGACGTCCGGACGGTTCATGCGTCCGGACCGCCGGTGTGCCGCGCCCACGCCGAACCCGCGCCACCTACGCGAACCCTTTCTCCGAAGGAGAGTCCATGAAGACCCCTGACCTCCGCTTCCGGCGCTTAGAGCCGGTCGGCCTGATCGTCGCGCTGCTGTTGAGCCTGCTCGGACTGCAGGCGGCGACCGGAAGCACCGCGGCGCACGCCGCCACCAACCAGCTCCACGGCGTGAACTGGGCCGACCCCAACGACAACTTCGTCACCGGGAACATCACGCCGGTCGGCCTGTCGAACACGGACGACTACGCGACGACGTACGCGAAGGCCACCCCGATCCTCAAGGGCTTCCAGGCGCTGGGCGCCAACACCGTCCGCATGGCCTTCAACCGGGCGACTGTCAGCGGCAGTTGGTGGAACAGCTACACCGCCGCCTTCGATGCGGCCAACGCGCTGGGCATGAACGTCGTGCTCACCCCGTGGCTGCAGAGCGGTGTGATCGGCGACACCACCTCGTTCTACGCGATGTGGGACACCGTGATCAACAAGTACGCGGGCAACAGCCGGGTGTACTTCGGCATCATGAACGAGCCGTGGGGCTACAGCAACGCCGACGAGGACAACATCGCGGCGGCCTGGGTGGCGCACTACTCCCAGGTGCCCCGCGGACGGATCATCGTGCCCGGCTCCTGGGAGGGGAACCTGTGCGTCGTCGGCGCCGACTCCCGCCTCGACGGCACCCTGCTCTCGCTCCACGACTACACCCTCGGCGGGGAGACCCACCCCACCGAGGCCGACTGGATCACCAGCTTCGAGAACAACGTCTGCGGATACGACAGCCGCGCCATCCTCACCGAGTTCGGCGTGCCGATGAACACCGGGGTGAACTACGACGGCCCCCGCGACGGCGTCAACGACGTGTCCTTCCTCTACGCGCTCACCGACACCGTGCGCAAGCAGGGCATGGGCGCGATCCTGTGGACCGGCGTGAAGGCCGCCGACCAGACCCAGGGCCCCGGCCCGTGCGAGAACGCCTCCTGCGCGATCACCACCCTCCAGGGCACCGCGCCGAACTACACGCTGGGCATCACCAACCAGTCCGGCCTCGACCGGCTCCAGTACGCCTGGGGCACCAACCCCACGGGCGCCACCACCGGTCCCGTCCACGCGGTCGGCGCGGGCAAGTGCCTGGACGTGCCCGGCGCCTCCCAGGCCAACGGCACTGTGACGCAGACCTGGGACTGCAACGGCGCCGGCAACCAGACCTGGACCCACACCGCGGGCAACCAGCTCACGGTCTACGGCGGCGCGAAGTGCCTGGACGCCGCCAACAACCAGACGGCTCCCGGCACCCCGGTGGAGATCTGGGACTGCAACGGCGGCGCCAACCAGCAGTGGACGCTCAACACCAACGGCACGATCACCGGTGCGCAGTCAGGGCTCTGCCTCGACGTGACCGGGGCGTCCACCGCCGACGGCGCCAAGCTCGAGCTGTGGACCTGCTCCGGACAGAGCAACCAGCAGTGGACGCTCGGCTGACGCACTGCGCCCCAGCGGTCATCCGGGCGACCGGCCTGGCCCGCACACCGCGGTGTGCGGGCCAGGCCCCGGTCACTGGACGGTCCAGACCTGCTGCGACTGGTTTGCCATTGCCGAAGGCGCGAAGAACGGGAACTTCCCGGTCAGCGGCACCCACACGTTCATGAACGCCTACGAATTCCTCGACCAGCCGGGCGAGTTCTACTTCGACAAGACCCACCACATGCTGAAGGGCTCGACCCGCCGCGGCGCCCGCTCGCGCTCGCTCAGGTGCCGCGGACCCCGCTGCCGGCGGGGCGGGAGGGGGCGGCGGCGGTGCTGCGGCGGAGGGTGACGGGCGGGCTGAGCAGCACGTGCCGGGCGGGAGCGGCAGGATCGTTGATGTGCTCGGTGAGGAGGGCCATGGCGTGGGTGGCCAGGTCGTCGGCCGGGACATCGGCGGCGGTGAGCGCGGGGCGGAAGTCCTCTGCCCAGTGGGTGGCGACGACTCCGGTGATGGAGAGGTCGTGGGGGATGCGGAGCCCGGCCTCGGCCACGGCCCGCTGGACGCCGGGCATGGCCGCCTCGTTGACGGTGACCAGGCCGGTGGTCTCCGGGTGCGCCTGCAGGAGCCGGGCGATGCAGTCCTGGCCGGAGCGGGCGTCGTCGCCGCACGGGAGTTCGATGCCCTCAAGCCGGTGCTCCTCGGCTGCGCGGAGGAAGCCGGAACGGGCCCGGAGAGCGGGCCCGTAGCCGGCGGCGAGGAGCTCGGGTGAGCGGTTGAGCAGAGCGATCCGCCGATGGCCGAGATCGGCCAGGTGGCGCACGCAGTGGCTGATCAGGCCTTCGTAGTCGATGTCGACCCAACGCATCTGCTCGTCGTCGGAAGGTCGGCCGATCCCGACGAACGGCATGCGGGCCTCGCGCAGGCGGTCGATGCGGGTGTCCTCGAGACGGATCTCCATGAGGATGACACCGTCGACGCGGCTCTCGAGGACCAGCCGCTCGAAGGACCGGTCGTGGTCGCCGCCGGAGGTGGAGAGCAGGACGTCCAGGTCGACCCGGGTCGCGGCATCGACGATGCCGGCGACGAAGTCCAGCTGCATGTGGGTCAGGCGCTTGCCGGCCGGCGGGATGACCAGGCCGACAGTCCGGGTGCGGCCCTCGGCGAGGGCGCGTGCGGAGGCGTTCGGGCGGTAGCCGAGCTCGTCGATCACGTCCTGGATGCGCTTGCGCGTGGCGGGGGAGACCTGCCGCTTGCCGCTCAGCGCGTACGAAACGGTGCTGCGCGAGACTCCCGCGCGCTGTGCGATCTGCTCGATGTTCACGCCGCTCCCTGGTGGCCTGTGGAAGGAGGCCATGCTACCCGAGGGAAGCGGTTCGACTGGGCCGCCGTCCGGGAGCGGAGCCGGTCCTGCAGGCGGCGCCATCGCAAGCGTCGAACCGGTTCACCCCGTCGGTTCGACACCCGGTCAGCCCAGGTCGGCCCGGGCGGGGGATCCCCACCATGCGGGGAGCCCCCCGCCCGGGAACACGTCAGCCCATGCCCTGGAGGCGCCAGATCTGGTTCTGCTTGGTCCCCAGAGCGCTCGCCGGGTCACAGGTCCACTGGTGGATGAGGGCGCCCGGGGCGGTGGAGACGCCGCTGACGTCCACGCACTTGCCGCTGTGCACCGCGACCAGCTGGTAGTCCTTGCTGTTGCCGAGCGCGCTGACCGGCCTGAGGGTGAACTGCTGGTTGGTGCCGCCGCTGCAGTCCCACTGGATGACCGCGGCGCCGTCGGCCGTGGAAGCGCCCGAGACGTCAAGGCACTTGCCGCTGTACTCGTTGACGACGGTGTAGGTGCCGGCCGTTCCGGCCACCGGCTTGAGGTCGAGCATCTGCTGGTAGCCGCCCTCGCAGGGGTACTGCTGGTACTGGGTGGCGTCGGCAGTGCTGAGGTTGGTGTCGTCCAGGCACTGACCGCTGTTCTGCACCACGGCGACCGTGGAGACGGTGGTGTTCGACGGCGGCAGCAGCGTGACGGTGTAGCCGTCCGCGGCGTCCGTCCACGGCACGCTCAGCGAGGCGGAGTTGCCGCTCACGGTCAGGGTCTGGTCGGAGACCGTCACCGGACCCGCCACCGCCCCGCCGCTGTTGGCCGGTACGCGCTGGACGATCGCGCGCACCCGGCCGTTCTCCACCACCGACGTGGTGTCGAGGCGGTTGAGGCCGACGGTGACGTTGCCGGTGTTGCCGTTGCTGCCCAGCAGGATCTTGGCGTTGCGCGCGGTGTTGTCCTTGGTCGCCACTCCGTCGGTGTTCGTGCCGGGCGTGAGGTTCACGAGGTTGCCGGTCTGGGAGCCGTAGTAGCGGTACGTGAACCACTCGCCGCGCGGCAGGTACTGGCCGGAGCTGTTCTTGGTGAGCAGGCCGGCCTCGAAGTCGTGCAGGCCGGGGCCCCCGCCCCAGTTGGAGCGCAGGCCGTCGGCGCCGGCCCGCTCCAGGCGGCTGATGAACCAGCCGCCGCCACCGGGGTTCTGCTGCTCGAGCCCGCCGTACTCGTTGATCTGGTGCGGCCGGGTGTTGGCCAGGCCCGCGGCGGCGAGGGTCGCGTTGGCGTCGCTGACGGCCTGGACGGGGTCGTGCGGAATCGCATGCCAGCTGTAGATGTCAGGGGCGGCGTTATTGGCCTTGACGTAGTTCAGGTAGGTGGTCCACCAGGTGTTGCCGGAGTTGGGCGGGGTCGCCATGCTGGGGCCGACGATGAGCTGCCCCGGGAGGTTGGCGCGCACGGCGGCGCGGAACCGCGACCACATCTGCAGGTACTGGGCCTGGGACCGGCCCCAGAAGCCGTTCTGGTCCGGCTCGTTCCACAGGTCCCACTCCACCGTCATGTTGTTGGCCCTGACGTCGGAGACGAGCTGGTTGACGAAGTCGTCGAACTGGGTCCAGTCGCCGTTGTCGCCGGGGAAGGCCTGGTTGGTGGTGCCGTCGGCGCCCCACAGGTCGTGCGGCAGGAGCACGAAGGTGCCGCCGAGGGCGGCGGTGCGCCGGTACTGGGCGAGGGTGGCGTTCCAGCGGGTCTGGTAGTCGGCCAGGCTGGTGGCGTAGCCGCCACCGTTGAGCTGGGCCCCGCCGGCCCGCTCGAAGTGCCACTTGATGTCCCGGTAGAAGTGGTCCGGCGGCAGCGAGCCGTCCGGAGTCATCCCGTACAGGGTGCCGGAGGCGTGGTAGCCGGGGGCGCCACCGGTGGCGGAGAAGTCGACGCTCACGCCGGTGTCGGCGGCCTGGGACGGCGTGGCCGGCCCCAGCGTCGTGGCCAGGGCGGCCAACAGGACGGTAGCGGCCGAGACCGCCCGTCGTCCGGTGCGGGTCGTCGGCCCGGGAAGTTTGGCGGCAGACCTCATGGTGCGGCTCCTCTGGGTGGGGGTGCGGTGAAGGGCGCCGGGCCCGATCGGTCCCGGGGCCCGGGGGAGGCGGTCGGTCAGCGGCTGCTGCGGTGCGCGTGTGCCTCGGCGAGGAGGAGGTAGCTGCTGGCCGTCCACGTGTAGGCGCGGTCGCGGAGGCCTTCGCCGGTGAGGGCGTCGAAGTTCTCGGCGAAGCCGGACTTCTCGCACAGGGCGCGGAAGCGGCCGCTGATCTCGTCGGCCAGGTCCACGTGCCCGGCGCGGCGCAGCCCGTCCTCGATCAGGACGGTGGCGGGCGCCCAGATCGGGCCGCGCCAGTAGCCGTCGGCCTGGTAGTGGGGCGAGTCGGGCCGCTCGGTGGCCAGCCCGTGGGCGGTCAGGTGGGCCGCTATCCGGGCGGCCAGGCGGGCGCTGATGTCGCCGGGCAGGTGCTCGCCGAGGACGATGGGCATCAGGTCCAGCAGGCTCAGGCTGGTGGTGCCCGCACCGGTGTGGGGGGACCGGGCCTGGAACTGTTCGCCGGTCCACAGTTCCTGGATCACGGCGGCTTGGAGGGTCTGCGCCGAGTGCGCCCAGGCGGCCGCCTCGTCGGCGCGGTCGAGCTCGGTGGCCAGATCGGCGAGTTCGCGCAGTTGCAGGATCAGGAAGGCGGAGAGATCGGCGGTGATCCGCACCCGCCCGGGGTCGAAGGCGGTGGAATTGTCCCAGCCGCTGTCGTTGCCGTGCTGGTAGTGCGGCAGCAGCTGCCCGGGCGCGCGCCTGGAGTCGAGCCAGAACCTGCTCCACCGTTCCAGGCGGTGGTAGGCGCCGGTGAGTTCGGTGCGGCTCAGCGGGCGCGGCAGGCGCCGTCGCAGGTGCCGCAGGGCCCAGCCGTGGATGGGGGGCTTGACGAAGTTGTAGAGGATCTCGGAGTGGGTCACCGAGTCGGGCAGCGCGCCGCTCCCGTCCTGGTGGTCGAACATGATCTGGAACTGGTCCCAGGCCAGCCCCGGGGCTCCGGGGGCCAGCGCGAGGGCGTTGAAGCAGTGGTCCCAGCTCCAGACCTTGTCCATCCAGTGCTTGGACATCAGGACGGCAGGGCGCTCGAGGAACCCGGCCGGCCCCACTGTCGCCGACCACACCACGTAGGCGGCCAGTTCGGCGGCCGGCGTGTCCGGGGTGCGCCACGGGGTGACGGCGTCGGCGAAGCGGGCGAACTCCTGGTCGGCCCGGTTCGCCGTCTGCTCGTGGGTGCCTGACGGGGCGTAGGGCGGACGGGCGCTGTCGAGTTCCTCGACGGCCGCCTCCCACGCGCCGCTGCCGTCGCCGGCCAGGGTCAGCCCGCGGTCGGCGCCGCCGAGCGCCTCGACACCCCGGACGTCCGCCTCCTGCCCGGCCAGCACAGTGACGCGGTAGCGCCTGCCGGTCTCGTAGGAGGTGAACAGGTAGGAGCCGTCGAGCGGGTCGTGGATGAAGTACGTGCCGCTGAACGGCGTGAGCCGTTCGGCCGCGGCGCAGATCCGCAGACCCAGACCGGTACCGCGCAGCCGCAGGGTGTCGGCGGACTGGTAGGCCAGCTCGATCCGGCCGCCCTGCGCGTCCCAGGTCAGCCGCCCCGGCGTCGCGTTCCAGTGCGTCTCGACCCGCTCGCCGCGCTCCCCGTCGACGGGGACCAGGCGCAGCACGGCGTGCATGCCGCCCTGGTGGGAGACCAGGTGCAGGTCCTCGGCGCGGACGTGCTCGGAGACCACGGGCGAGATGTTGAACCAGGAGCCGTGGCTGCTGAAGGGGATGTCGCGGATGTTGAAGGCCGGGCCAGTGAGGGCGTCGGTCATCGTAGGGCGCTCGTTTCTGGTGCGGGGCGTGCTCTGCCGGCCTCGTGGCGGCCGCGAGGCGCGGGCTCGCCGAGGGGCAGAGGCTTCCGGGGCGGGGAGGTGCCGGCGGTGTCAGTCCTTGACGGCTCCGGCGGTGACGCCGGCGGCGACGTAGCGCTGGGCCAGGACCAGGATCAGCGCGGTGGGAACGGAGGCGACCACGGCGGTGGCCATGATGGCGTTCCACTGCTGGTTGTTGTTGCCGATGTAGTGGTAGATCCCCAGCGTGATCGGCTCGTGGGCGCCGCCGCCGTCCAGGGTGCTGGCGAACACGAAGTCGGACCAGGACCAGAGGAACGCGAAGAGCGAGACCGTGACGATCGCGTTGCGGCTCATCGGCAGGACGATCGACCAGAAGGTCCGCAGGCTGCCCGCACCGTCGGTCCTGGCCGCCTGCAGCAGTTCGCCGGGGATGCCGCCCATGAACGCGGTGAAGATCAGTACGGCGAACGGGACGGCGATCGTGGAGTCGGCGACGATCAGGCCCGGAACCGACTGCAGCATGCCCAAGGTGAGGTAGATGGTGTAGAAGCCCATCGCCATGATGATGCCGGGGACCATCTGCGCGACCAGCAGCACGAAGCCGAGGACTCCGCCGCCCCGCGGGCGCAGCTTCGCCAGCGCGAAGCCGGCGGGTGCGGCGAGGGCCACGGTGAGCGCGACGGTGCCGAGCGCGATGACCAGGCTGGTGCCCAGATAGGGGAGTTGCTGGTCCAGGACGGCCCGGTAGCCCTGCAGCGTGCCGTGCACCGGGAACCAGGCCGGTGGGGACTTGCGCATGTCCCGGTCGCGGGTGAAGGACACGTTCAGCATCCAGTAGACCGGGAACAGCATCAGCGCCGTGAGCAGGACGCCGGTCGCGGTCTTCCACCAGGAGGTGCGTCGTGCGGTCATGACTCCTGCTGCTTTCGCTGGACGCGGATGTACACCAGGCCGAAGACCAGGGCGATCAGGACCAGCAGGTTCCCGACGGCGGCGCCGTGCCCGAAGGCCGGCAGCGCGTTCCCGAAGCCGAGCCGGTAGGACCAGGTGGCCAGCGTGGTGGAGGAGTTGACCGGACCGCCCTTGGTCATGATCCAGATGATGTCGAAGACCTTCAGGGTGTAGACCAGGCCCAGCAGCAGGGTGATCGCCGAAACCGGGCGCAGCAGTGGGAAGGTGACGTGGCGAAAGCGCTGCCAGGCGTTCGCGCCGTCCAGGGCGGCGGCCTCGTAGAGGGAGGCCGGAATGCTCTGCAGCCCGCTGTACAGCACCACCAGGTTGAACGGGATCCCGATCCAGATGTTCGCGATCACCACCGATGCCAGCGACCAGCTGGGGGAGGTGAGCCAGTTGACCGGGCCGATGCCCACCGCGTGCAGGAGGGCGTTGACGACGCCGGAGTCGCTGTTGAGCATCCACGACCAGGTGGAGGCCGACACGATCAGCGGCAGCAGCCAGGGCACCAGGAACAGGGCGCGAAGCGTGGCCGCGAGGCGGAAGTGCTGGGCGAAGAAGACCGCGAGGGCCAGGCCGATCCCGTACTGCAGGAGCAGGCTGGCGGCGGTGAACAGCACGGTGTGCATCAGCGCGGGCAGGAAGGTGGGGTCGTTCAGGACCGCGCCGTAGTTGGCCAGTCCGGTGAAGGGTGCGTCGCCGGTCACGAACGAGCGCACCGTGTAGTCGCGCAGGCTCAGGTCGATGTTGCGGTAGAGGGGGTAGGCGTAGAACACGCCGAGGTAGATCACCACCGGTGTGAGGAATCCCCAGGCCGCCCATTGCTGGGAGCGGGGGCGGGACCTGGTGCGGGTGGCACCGGCGCGGCTGCGCGACGGGGGCGGGGTGACGGCCGGCCCGTCCCCGTCGCGCACAGAGCGGTTGGCCGGTATCCGTGCTGAGTTGTTCATCGGGCGGTCTGCTGTCCTCGCGGCTGGTGGTGCTACTGGGCCGAGGCGGCCGACTGCGCTGCGGAGAGTGCGGCCTGCGGCGGCTTGGATCCGGTCAGTGCGGTCTGGACCGAGGTCCACAACTGCTCAGAGATCTTCGGGTACTTGGTGCCCAGGTCGTCGCTGGTGCGGCCCTTCGCGGCCTTGACGGAGTCGACCCAGGTCGTCAGGCCGGGGTCGGCGGCGGCCTGCTTGTCCTGCCCCGCGGCGGTGGCCGCGATGTAGGAGAGCGTGGTGTCGGTGGCGGAGGAGTTGTCGGCACTGGTCAGGCAGGACACCAGCTTGTCCGAGACGCCGTAGCGGGCGGACTTCTTCTGGACCGGGACGGTGACGAACTCGCCCCCGGTCGGCGCCGGGGCGGTACCACCGGTCATGCCGGGGATCGGGACGACCCCGTAGTCGAAGCCGGCCTTCTTGGCGTTGGCCAGCTGCCAGGTGCCGTTCTCCGCGAAGGCGAACTCGCCGGTGGCGAACTCCTGCCAACTGGTGGTCTGCGTGTTGTTGATGACCGAGTTGGGGGCCAGGCCCTGCTTGACCCAGTCGGTCCACAGCGACAGCGCGGAAGCGGCCTGTGCCGAGTCCAGGTGGGTGAGTTGGGCACCCGATCCCCAGAACCAGGGCAGGAACTGGAAGCTTCCCTCCTCGGTGCCGATCGCGGAGAAGGTGATGCCCTTCTTGCCCGCGGCCTTGACCTTGGCCAGGGCCGCGGTCAGCGACGCCCAGTCCTTGACCGAGGCGATGTCCACGCCGGCAGCCGCCAGGACCGCCTTGTTGTAGTAGAGCGCCAGGGTGTTCGCGCCGATCGGGGTACCGAAGGTCTCGCCGCCGATCTGGCCTGCCGCGAGCAGGTTGGGCGACACCGCCGAGGTGTCGACCTTGTTCTCCTTGGTCGAGGTCAACACTCCGGCCTGGGCGAGCGTGGAGACCACCGGATTGTCGACGATCAGCACGTCCGGGGAGTTGCCCTGCTGCGCCGCGAGGAGAGCCTTGTTGGTCAGGTCGCTGGTGTCGAAGGCGGTCCGCTTGATCTGCACACCGGCCTGGGTGCCGCAGGTCTCCAGCAGCTTGGCCCAGGCGGAGGAGCCGTCGAACTGGGGGTACGGGTCCCAGACGGTGTAGGTGCCGCCCGCATCGGCGGCGGACGAGCCGGCCGAGGAGGAGCAGGCGGTACCGGCGGAGGCGAGGACGACCGCGGCGAGCGAGGCGGCGGCGAGTCGCCAACCGGTGGATCTGTTCATGGCGCTGAACCCTTCGGGGCAGGCGGAGCGGAAGGCGCGGGGGAGGAAGGCGGGGCAGGGGGAGGTTGCTTCTGCGTTACGGAGCTGTGTCGAACCGATTGATCGAACCGGTTCGACAGAACATAAGACTGCCGTCTGGGGGCGTCAAGAGATCGGGTGAAACTTCGTCACCGGGTGCTGGCACGGCGGATTGAAGCCAGGGCGGCAGTCTTGCCGTGCCGTTCGGGCTTGCGGGGAGTGGCGATGCGCACTACATTCGCCGAATCGGTTCGACAGTGTCCGCAGCACATCGGCGCGTTCGGCGGACCGGCCATCCCATCTCCATGAGGACAGCAATGAACATCGGGGAGATCGCCAGCCGCGCAGGCGTCTCGCGGAGTACCGTCTCCTACGCGCTCAGCGGCAAGCGCTCGGTCTCGGAGGCCACCCGCAAGCGCATCCAGGACGTCATCGACGAACTCGGATACCGGCCCAACGCCGCTGCCCGCGCCCTCAAGGAGGGGCGGACCCGGACCATCGGCCTGGTGATCCCGCCTGCCAGCACCCGGCTGACCCACATGCAGCTGGACTTCGTGGCCAGCGTCGTCGAAGCCGCGGCCCGCGCCGACCTGGACGTCCTGCTCTCCCCCTCCGGGGGCGACCACGACCGATCGTTCGAGCGCCTGCTGTCCGGCGGGCGCGTCGACGGGGTGATCCTGATGGAGATCCGCCTGGAGGACTCGCGGGTCCGCAGGCTGCAGCTCGCCGAACTGCCGTTCGTCGGCATCGGGCACACGGCCCGCGCCCAGGAGATGTGCTGGATCGACCTCGACTACGCCGCCGTGATCAACCAGTGCGTGCACCACCTCGCGGACCTGGGCCACACCCACATCGCCCTGGTCAACCGCTCGGTCGAGCTGGTCGCAGCCGGCTACGGGCCCGGGCACCGGGCCCGCGAGGGGTTCGCCGCAGCCCTCGCCCAGCGCGGCATCCAGGGCATCGACCTGGAGTGCGGGGACGACCCGGCCGCCGGCCTGGAGTGCGCCACCCGGCTGCTGAGCGCCCACCCTGACGTCACCGCGGTCGTGACGATCAATGAAGCCGCGCTGCCCGGCATCCAGCGGGGCCTGGAGGAGGCCGGGCTCACGGTGCCCAGGGACTTCTCCATCACCGGCGTCGCCGGCCGCACCTGGGCCGAGGGGTTCCGGCCCCCGCTGACCGCCGCGGACGTTCCGGCTCAGGACATCGGGACCCGGGCCCTGGACCTCCTGCTCGAACGAATGACCAGCCCCGGCGCCCCCCTCCGCCACATCCTGCTGGCCCCACCGGTGTCGCTGCGCGGCAGCACCGGCCCCGTGCGCGCCGCCTAGCCTGCCCGGACGATACCGCCTCCGGACACCCCGAAGGCCCAGGCCAGAACCTCTGACCTGGGCCTTCGCGCTTCCCGGAAGCGGCCGGACGCTGCCTCAGCCCGCCGCCTCGATCTTCTCCCGCAGCGCCGTCAGCAGCTGGCGCAGCAGCTCGATGGTGCCCTCGTCCACCAGGTTGCCCGCCTCGTCGAAGCGCTCGTGCGAGCGGAAGACGATCAGCTCAGGCTTGACCACCACGTCGTTGTCGGTGGTCACGAAGATCTGGCGCAGCGCCAGCTGGGCCCGCACGCTGCCGAAGTTGCCCGGCGCCGCACCCATGATCGCGGTCGGCTTGCGGCGCAGCGGCACGCCCTCCTCCCGGGTCCAGTCGGTGCTGAGCCAGTCCAGCGCGTTCTTCAGCACGCCCGGGATCGAGTAGTTGAACTCCGGCGTGGCGATCAGCAGTCCGTCGGCCTCGGTGACCCGGCGGCGCAACTCCTCCACGATCTCGGGGCGCTTGCCGGGGAAGTCGAGGTCGTAGTCGTAGGGCGGGATCTCGCGCAGCTGGTCGTAGATCTCGATCTCCAGGTTGCCGGGCGTGAACTTCTGCGCGGCCTGCAGCAGCCGGGTGTTGTGGGAGTCGCTGCGCAGCGAGCCGGAGAGGGCGAAGACCTTGGACATGGCGGTGCTCCTTGGCGGGGTCGGACGCACCCCGCGGAGGGTGCGGTGAGGTGGCGTTCCGTCAAGCGGCCGGCCGGTGCGGCGGGCGCTGCGGAGAGGGGTGGGCCAGTGGGCGTCCCGGCCCGGGCGGCGTCCGGGTGCGGCGCAAGGGCCGGCCGCGGATCGCGTCCCGTGCCGGGCGGCTGCCTGGCGACGGAGTGAAATCTAAACTGCTCAGTTCATTGCGTCAACCAGACGGTTCAGTCTTGACACTGAACAGGTTAGTTCAGTTGACTGTGGGGCATGACGAACACCGCCTCCACCGCCACCGTCTCCACCACCGCCTCGCCGGCCCGGGCCCGCTCGACCGCCCAGGTCGTCGACCCCGTGCGCACCTTCGAGGGCGCGGGCTTCCCGGTCCGCCGCCCCTTCCCGGTCGCCGCGCTCCCGCACCTCGACCCGTTCCTGATGGTCGACCAGACCGGCCCGCTGGACCTGGCGCCGGGGGAGGCCAAGGGCGCGCCGGACCATCCGCACCGCGGGTTCCAGGCCGTCTCGTACGTGATCGAGGGTGCGATGGCCTACGCCGACTCCACCGGCGCCCGCGGCGTCACCGAACAGGGCGCGGCGCAGTGGCTGACCGCCGGTTCCGGCATCCTGCACGCCAACGAGCCGGTCGCCGAGCTGCTGGAGCACGGCGGCCGCCAGCACCAGGTGCAGGTCTGGGTCAACCTGCCGGCCCGCCTCAAGACGCTGCCGGCGTCCGCCCAGGACCACGGTCCGGCCGACATCCCGGTGGTCCGCACGCCCGACGGCAGCTCGATCAAGGTGCTGGCCGGCCGCACCCACGGCGTCGAGGGCCCGTTCCGCCCGCACACCCCGGTGCTGCTGGTGCACGCCGAACTGCCCGCCGGCGGCACGGCCGAGTTCACCGTGCCGGCCGGGCACAACGCCGGTGTGCTGGTGCTGTCCGGCGCCGCCGCGCTGCCGGACGCCGCCCTCGCCGACGGCCAGTTCGCGGTGCTCGCCGGCGACGGCGAGCGGATCACGGTCAGCGCCCCCGAGGTCCCGGCCTCGCTGTTGCTGCTGGCCGGCGAGCCGATCGGAGAGCCGATCGTCCGCAGCGGCCCCTTCGTGATGAACACCGCCGAGGAGATCCGGCAGGCCCAGGCCGACTTCCAGGCCGGCCGCTTCGGCTCCATCCCGCCCGCCTGACCCACACCCCCCACCACGCCCCGGCGACCCCACCGAGACACCCGCAATTACCAGAGGAGCCAGTTCAGATGACCGCCACCGCCCTGCTCGCCACCCCGCTCCGGAACCGCCGCGCCCGGCTCGAGTCCGCCACCCCCAAGTGCCCCGCGGCCGCGCGGCGCTCCGGTGAGCCGGTCGCCGTCGACGGCCGCTTCGTCCTGGGCACCGGCGAGCGGCTGCGGCAGGCCCGGCTCGACATCGCCGCCCGCCGGGCCGGCTTCCTGCTCCCCTGACCGGTGTCCCGGCCGGCACCACCGAACGGCCCGTCCGAGGAGCTCAGTTGACCACCGCCACCCTCCCCGCCGACGCGGGCACCCCCGCGGCCACCGGCCGCGGGGCCCGTGCCGGCCTGCCGCTCACCCTGCTCGCCGCCCCTGTGCGGCGGGCCTGTCCGGGCCGAGTCCGACGCTGCCCGCCGCCACCCTCGGACCCCGGCTCGCCGCGATCGCATACCAAACCGTTTAGTTTATGCTGGGCCCCTCGCCCTCACCTGCGAACCTGCCGAAGGAGAACCATGGCCGCCAAGGACAGCCCCGGGCCGAGCGACGAGTTCGGCCTCCCGATCATCCCCGCGGTGGTGGACTCGGCCCAGCGCAAGCGGCAGGCGATCATCGACGCCGCGCTGGCCGAGTTCCTGCGCGAAGGCTACTCGGCCGCCTCGATGGACGTCATCACCGCCCGCTCCGGCGTCTCCAAGGCCACCATCTACAAGCACTTCGGCAACAAGGAACGCCTCTTCCTCGCCGTGATCGGCGGGATACTGCCCACCACCTACGCCGACCTCAAGCCGTTCAACTCCACCATCGCCGAGGCGGAGGACCTGCGCGGCGCCCTGATCACGCTCACCCTGGACTGGGCCCGGATCCTGCTGCGCCCGGACATCATGTCGCTGCGCCGCCTGGTGATCGGCGAGATCGACCGCTTCCCGCAGCTGGGCCAGCTCTGGTACCGGGTCAGCTACGACATGAACAACGGCCCGCTGGTCGAGGCCTTCACCGAGCTGAACCGCCGCGGCTCGCTGCGGGTGCCGGACCCGGCGCTGGCCGTCCAGCAGCTGGTGGCCGCCACCCTGGGCGTCCCGCAGCTGGTCCGCACCTTCCGCCCCGAGGTCGAGATCGACGAAGCGGAGCTGACCCGGATGATCAGCTCCGGCGTCGACCTCTTCCTCGGCACCTACGGTCCGCGCGACTGACCGCCGGATCGTCCGGCGTGCCTGACGGTCCGTCAGCTCGGCCGCGCCCGACGGCGCTTCAGCTCGGCCGCCAGCACCAGCAGCACGGTCCACGCCGCGGTGCAGAGCAGCTGCGGCCGGCTGTCCGGGTCGGTCAGCATGAACAGGAGGACGCCGACCAGCGCGGCCAGCACCGCCCAGCTCAGGTACGGGAAGCCCCGGGTCCGCAGCACCAGCAGCTCCGGGGCCCCGCGCTCCAGCCGGCGGCGCAGCCGCAGGTGGGAGAGCGTGATCAGGACCCAGACCACCAGGATCGCCGCCCCGATCGAGTCGAGCAGGAACGGGAAGACGGTGCGCGGCCAGACCAGGCTCAGCACCACCGAGGCGAAACCGAAGGCCGCCGAGGCCAGCACGGCCGCCGCCGGCACCCCGCTGCCCGCGCTGGTGACGGCCAGCCGGGCCGGGGCATCGCCGCGTCCGGCCAGGGCGCGCAGCATCCGCGAGGAGCCGTAGATGTTGGCGTTCATCGCCGACAGCAGCGCGATCAGCACCACCGCGTTCATCAGCTGCCCGGCACCGGGCACCCCGAGCCGCCCGATCGCCGCCGCGTACGGGCCGGCCGCCACCGCCGGGTCGTCCCACGGCACCACCAGCACGATCACGGTGATCGAGCCGAGGTAGAAGAACCCCACCCGCCACAGCACCGTGCGCACCGCCCCGCGCACCGCGCCCACCGGATCCCTGCACTCGGCCGCGGCGATGGTCACCGTCTCCAGCCCGCCGTAGGCGAAGACGGCCGCGATCAGCCCGAGGGCCACCCCGTGCCAGCCGTGCGGCAGCAACCCGCCGTGGCCGGTCAGGTTCCGCCCGGCCGACACCGTCCGCCCCGGCAGCGCACCGGTCACCGCGGCCGCACCCAGCACGACGAAGGCGCAGATCGCGGCCGCCTTCAGCCCGGCGAACCAGAACTCCAGCTCACCGAAGTGCCTGGTGCCGGCCAGGTTGCTGCCCGTGAAGACCGCCATGAAGACGGCCACCCAGACCCACGGCGGCACCGCCGGCACCCACCCCGAGGCGATCCGCGAGGCCCCGATCGCCTCGGCCGCCACGCTCACCACCAGCAGCGCCCAGTACAGCCAGCCCGCGGTGAGCCCGGCCCACGGACCGAGCGCCCGCCGCGCGTGCGAGGAGAACGAACCGGCACCCGGGTAGGCCGCCGACATCTCGCCCAGCATCCGCATCACCAGCACCGTGAGCAGCCCCGCCACCAGGTACCCGACCACGATCCCGGGCCCGGCCTGGGCGATCCCCACCCCCGACCCGACGAACAGCCCGGCCCCGATCGCCCCGCCGAGCGCGATCATCGCCACGTGCCGCCGCCGCAACAGACCCCCGGCCACTGCCCCTGTTTCGGCACCAGCCGGCTCCACCACCGCAGCCCGAACCCCCGCCATTGCGCTCCCCGCCGTTCCCCCGAGATCAACTGACGGCAAATCCTGGCGCCCCGGCCCGGCAAGATCAAGTCCTTCACGCGCAGCGAACCCCCGGGCGCGATGCGGGGCCGTACGACTTCGTCGACGTGCGCGAGCAGATTCCCACCACCTCGGCGTGATCGCCAACGTGCGTATCTGATCGCAAGTCGGGTCCTGCAAGCAGATTTGCGCACCGAATGCCTGCCGGAGGGCTTGTCACTCGTTCGCCAGTGCCCAATACTGCCGATCGGGCCCCAGCACGTGGTCTAGACCCCTCAGCTGATCAGCAACGTCCTGCACTCCCCAACTCCCTCACCTCGGGCAGGTCATGCGATCCTTCGAATCCCGCCTCGCGGCTGCACTCGCCGTCGCGGCGCTCCCGCTCTCCCTGCTGCTCCCGGCCGGCGCGGCCACCGCCGCTCCGGCCGCCATCCACACCACCACCGCGGCCGCCGCCGGCCCCGCGACCACGGTGCCGGCGCTGCGCGCCTGGACCCCGGCGACCGGCTCCTTCACCTTCGGCGCCACCGGCCGGGTCGTGGTGGACCCGGAGTACGCGTCCCAACTCGCCGGCGACGCGGCCACCTTCGCCACCGACCTGACCGCGCTGGAACACCGCACGGTCGCCGTGGCACCGGTCGGCACGGCCGCCGCAGCCGGCGACATCACCCTCACCCTCGGCGGCAGCCAGCCCGCGGAGGGCTACCGGATCACCGTCGGCTCCGGCATCACCGTCCAAGGCTCCACCACCACCGGCGAGTTCTGGGGCACCCGGACGGTGCTTCAGTGGCTGCACCAGAGCCCCACCGTGCCGGCCGGCAGCGGCACCGACTCGCCCGACAAGAGCGAGCGCGGCCTGATGATCGACACCGGGCGGAACTTCTTCCCCGTGGCGTGGGTCGAGAACCAGATCCGCGAGATGTCCTACCTCAAGCTCGACTACCTGCACCTCCACCTCTCCGACACCTACGGCTTCCGCCTGGAGAGCAGCACCCACCCCGAGATCACCTCGCCGCAGCACTACTCCAAGGCCGACATCGCCGAGATCATCGCCCTCGGCGACCAGTACCACGTCGCCGTGGTGCCGGAGATCGACATGCCCGGCCACATGGACGCGATCCTCAGTGGCGAACTCTCGATCGGCAACGACTACCGGCTCAAGGACAGCACCGGCGCCGCCAGCAGCAGCTACATCGACATCACCATCCCGGGCGCCCGCACCCTGATGAGCGACCTGATCAAGGAGTACGAGCCGCTCTTCACCTCCTCCGCGTACTGGCACATCGGCGCCGACGAGTACGTCACCACCTACTCGTCCTACCCGCAGCTGCTCAGCTACGCCCGTGCCGCCTACGGCCCCAACGCGACCGCCAAGGACGCCTTCTACGGCTTCGTCAACTGGGCCGACGCGATCGTGCGGGCCGGCGGCAAGACCGCCCGGATGTGGAACGACGGCATCAAGGCCGGCGACGGCACCATCGCCCCGAACCCCGACATCATCGTCGAGTACTGGTACAACTACGGCCTGACGCCGCAGCAGTTGATCGACGCCGGGCACCTCGTCGCCAACGAGTCCTGGACCCCGACCTACTACGTCTACGGCGGCGCCAAGCCCGACACCACCTTGATGTACCAGAGTTGGAACCCCGACCTCTACCAGGGCTCCACCACCATCAACGACCCCGGCCGCAACCCCGGGTCGCTGCTGCACGTCTGGTGCGACAAGCCCACCGCCGAGACGGTGGACCAGACCGCCGCCAACCTCAGGTACCCGCTGCGCGACCTGGCCCAGCAGACCTGGAACACCCCGCAACCGGTGAGCACCTACGCCGCCTTCGTCCCGATCATGGATGCCATCGGCCGCAACCCGCTCTACGCCGCGCCGGTGATCCAGGGCGACCTCGCCCAGGGGCGCCCGACCACCGCCTCCAGCACCGAAACCGCCGGCTTCCGGGCCGCCAACGCCACCGACGGCGACCTCACCACCCGCTGGTCGAGCCAGTACACCGACCCCAGCTGGCTCCAGGTGGACCTCGGCAGCGTGCAGACCGTCAACCGGGTCGAACTCGCCTGGGAGGCCGCCTACGGCAAGAACTACCAGATCCAGCTGTCGAACGACGGCACCACCTGGACCACCGTCTACACCCGCACCAACGGCACCGGCGGCACCGAGACCCTGACCGGCTTCACCGGCACCGGCCGCTACATCCGGCTGAACGGCACCGCCCGCGGCACCCAGTACGGCTACTCCCTCTACGAGTTCGAGGTCTTCGACGACACCGGCACCAGCGGCGCGCACACCCTGAGCACCGGCGGCCAGGCCCTCGACGACCCCGCGAGCTCCACCACCACCGGCACCCAGCTGATCGGCTGGAGCCTGCACGGCGGCCCCAACCAGACCTGGACCTTCGCCCAACAGGCTGACGGCTCCTACCAGTTGACCAACGGCGCATCCGGCCTCTGTGTCGACGTGACCGGCGGCTCCACCGCCGCCGGCGCCGCCGTCATCCAGTGGACCTGCACCGGCAACACCAACCAGCACTGGCGGCTCACCGCGCTGCCCGGCGGCTACACGGTCGCCTCCGTCACCAGCGGGCTGCTGCTGACCACGGCCTCCACCACCAACGGCGCGGCCGTCACCCAGCAGCCGGACACCGGCTCGGCACTCCAGCGGTGGACCCTGGGCTGAGCCAACGGTCGGGGGCGGGTCCGGCTCCACCCCGGACGCCGCCGGGCGGCCGCCGGCCTCGTCCCCGACCTCGCAGACCCGCTCAGCCGGCGCCGAGTTCGCGGGACCGTCCCGCCCACCCGACCACGACCGGCATGGCCAGGCCCGCCGCGACGAACACGCCGCCCATGACCACCCAGCCGGTGGCGCCCCAGCTCAGGCAGAGCAGGCCGAGCAGGCCGGGGGCGACGGTGTAGCAGAGGCCCATGCCGATGCCGAACACGCCGGAGTACTGCCCCTGCGCATCTGCGGGGGCAAGCCGGAACCGCAGCTCCATCGAGCCGGCCGCGTGCCACAGCGAGCCCACGGTGTGGACGGCGACGCCGGCCGTCATGACCACCGCGGCGGCCCAGCCCGGCAGACCGGCGGCCGTCGCGACGACCGCCATGCCGATCAGGAACGCCACCCCGGCCCGCCGAGTCGCTCGGCCGGCGACCCGGCCGCCCAGGACACCGCGGCTGGTGCGGACTTGGAGGGCCACCACCAGCACGGTGTTGACGGCGATCGCCACACCGGTGAACCAGCGCGGTGCGGCGGTGTGCAGGACCACCCAGAGCGGCAGGGCGTAGGTCACCACCTCGCCCTGCATCCACAGGATGCCGTCCAGCACCACGAACGCCAGGTACGGCCTGTCCTTCAGCGCGAGCCACCGGCCGGGCCCGGTCGAGGAGGGCAGCGGCTCCAGCCGGGGCACTGTGAGCATGACGGCGGCGCACCCGATAAAGCTGAGGGCGTTGGCGACGATCAGCGCGCGGTAGGCGGAGGCGGAGTCGAGCTGGATCACCACGCCGGCGGCCAGCGCCCCGAAGGTGCTGGCCAGGAAGGCGACCGAGCGCAGGTAGGAGCGGAACCTCGGCACCTCCTCACCGCCGAAGCGCCGGATCATCGGGCCGCGCGCCGCGCCTCCCGAGGCCCCGGCCAGGTCGGTCACCGCCACGGCCAGCGCGAAGGCGGCGAACGAGTGGGCGAACAGCAGCGACAGCATCGCCACGGCCTGCACCAGCAGGGTGGTCAGGAAGATGCCGCGCGGACCGTGCCGGTCGGCGAGGTGCCCGACCGGCGGGCCGGCCAGCAGACCGACAACGCCCGCGACCCCGAGGCCCAGACCGACCTGACCGATGGGCAGACCGATCACCCGCAGGGCGTAGAGCGGCACCGTCGCCAGGAAGGCCGCGGTGCCGAGCTGGTTGACGAAGCCGCCGAGCGCCAGTCGGCGCTGAGGGGCGGACTCGAGGAGCAGTCCCCGCCGCACCGCCCAGGACCTACGGTCCGGGGCGGCGCCCTCGTGGAGCCCGTCGGGGGAAGGGGACAGCGTGGTTTCGCTCACCGGACTCCTCTGGTGTCGATCAAGGCCGAACCAGCTGTTCTACCACCGGGTAACCGGATGTGACCAGGCCCGCAGCACCGCCTCCCCGCCGCCGAGGCCTTCGCTCGGCGGCCGGCACCCGCTCCCTGTCGATCCATCAGGGCGGCCAGCAGGCCCGCTGACCCTCCGCCAACGGCTCCCAGCCGGAGCCCGCCGCCGGCGTTCCCAGGCACCCACCTGCTGCTGACGGGGTCACCGGTGGCATCATCTGGCGACATGATCGCCTCACTGTCCACCCGCACGTGCCCGAACTGCGGCTCGCTCTTCGACCATGACGAACGGTTCACCGAGTGGTGCCCGAGCTGCGAGTGGAACCTCGGCGGCCCGCCGCCGCAGCAGGGCCGCGCCGCCCGGCGTCCCGCGCGGGAACGGGACCGGGCTGGCCGGCTCTTCGCCCGGCTCGCGCGGCACCCCGGGGCCCGGCCCTGGACCGCCGGCCGGGTGGGCGCCGGTCTGCTGGCCACGCTGGTCCACCTGGTCACGGTCGGGATCGCCGTGGGGTCGGTGCTGCTGGTGCTGGAGGGGACGCCGGTCGCGATCATGGTCGGTGTCGTCGGGATCGGCCTGATCATCCTGGTCCGGCCGCGGCTCGGCGGCGGCTCGGACGCCCGGTTCGCGCTCGCGCGCGACGACGCGCCCGAGCTGTACGGTCTCGCCGACCGGATCGCCACCGAACTCGGGGTGCCCAAGCCCGACCGGCTGCGGGTCGAGCCCGGTTTCCGCAGCGGCTACGCGCGGGTGGGGATCCGGCGGCAGACCGAACTCACCATCGGCCTGGCCCTGTGGACCGCCCTGGGCCCGGGGGAGCGGATCGCCCTGCTCGGACGCGAGCTCGGCCACGGCGCCGCCCGCTCGCCGCGCTCCGGACTCTGGCTGCGGCTCGCCCTGGCCGGGCTCGACTCCTGGTGCCGGGTGCTGCTGCCGGGCAAGGGCGACCGCCTGATGGCCAGGCAGTTCGGCAGCGAGGCCGGACTCGACCAGGTCACGGCCTCCTTCGCGGTGGTCCAACTCCGCGGCCGGGCCCAGCGCGCCATGCTCGACGGGCTGGCCAACGGCGTCCTGCAGGTCCTCGCCCTGCCCGTCCAGCTGCTGCGGCGCTGCCTGCACCGGCTGCTGGAGGCCGGCAGCCAACAGGCCGAATACCGCGCCGACGACTTCGCCGCCCAGGCCGGCTCCAGCCGCGCCGCCACCGCGATGCTGGACCTGCTCTTCCTGGAGGCGAGCGCCGCGGCGCACCTGCGCAAGGAGCGCGCGCTGGTCGGCCACGGCGGCGTCCCGCGGCCCAAGGACATCGCCGAGGCGCTCTGGCAGGGCCTGTCCGACTACCTGGCTTCCGTCCCGGACACCGAACGCGAACGCCGCCGCCGGATCGGCGCCCGCCTGGGCACGGCAGTGGACGGCTGGCACCCGCCCACCCACCTGCGGATCCGCCGCCAGCAGGAACGCCCCGACCAGCCGGCCGCCGTGGCCGCCGACTCGGTCGACTGGGCGGCCGTGCACGGCGAGCTCGAGGACTCGCGCTGGCACACGGCCGTCATGGTGCTGGGGATCTGACGGCCACTCAGGGTGCCGCGCCGCCGGTCAGCGGGCCGCGGCGAGCCAGTCCCGGTAGCGGGTGGGGGCCAGGCGGGCGCCCGGGCCGGGGGTGAGGACATCGCCGGGGACGGCGGCGAACAGGCCGGCCCGGTCGTCGACGAGGACGGGACGCCCGTCCCCGCGGGCGGCCAGGGTGAGGCGGCCGATCTCGTCGAGCGTGAACCGGTCGAGGCCGGCGACGTCCAGGATCCCGTCGAGCGGCGCACCGGTGGCCACGTCGGCGAGGGCGGCGACGACGCCGGCGCCGGCGATCGGCTGCCGCCTGGCGCGCCTCCCTGGCCGCCGTCACGATCGCCGACCTCGCCGCCACCGTGAAGACCGACAGCGGCCCCGAGGCACTGCCCGCCGTCGGCGCCTGGCTCGCCCGCGACCCCGACTGAGCCGCGCACCGGCCGCCGGCCCGCGCTGCGCCGTTCCGGCTGTAGCCCTCGCCGAGGCGGGGCATGATCCCGGTGGCGGTGTCGTGGGCGATCCCGCGGTTCGTCAGCGGGCTGTCGGGCTCAGCCGGCCGGCGCCGGGAAGACCTCGCTCAGCAGCTGCCGGAGGGTGCGCCGCTCGGCCTCGCCCAGATGCTCCAGCCCGGTGAGGCCGGACATCATCTCCGCCCGGATCCGGCGGACGGTCTCCTCGCCCTCCTCGGTCAGCAGCACGTTCTTGATCCGCCGGTCGGCCGGGTCGACCTCGCGCCGGACCAGGCCGCGGGCCTGCAGCCGGTCGATGATGCCCGTCACGTTGGAGGCGTCGCAGGCGAGCAGCTCGGCGAGGGTGCGCATCGGTTTCGGTTCGCGGAGCAGGCTGAGCGTCTTGCCCTGCATGAGGGTCAGTCCGCGCTCGGCCGCCATCGCGGCGAAGTGCCGGTAGTAGGCCGCCGCAGCCCAGGCGAGCTGGTCCATGAGCTCGACCGGGGTGGGTGCTGCCGTGGGCGGGGGAGCGGGCTCGGTCATGGGGCAAGTCTACGGGAGATTGCTTGACATCCTCAACAATCGAGGCTTACCTTCGATGCATTGCTTGAAGTCATAAACAATCCATGCCTTCAAGTCTCAGCTCTTTGGTCCACGTCCCCGCGGCAGGACCGCCTTGGAAGGAACCCGTCCCCGATGAGCCATGCACCCGCCCACGCCCGGCCCGGCCGCACCGCCGGCCGGGAACGCGGCAGCAGTCCCCTGATCCTGGCGCTCGGCCTGGCCGCGATGGTGGTGGCCATGGCGCAGACGCAGGTCGTCCCGATCCTCGCGCTGCTGCAGAAGGAACTGCACACCGGCGCCGCGGGGGTCAGCTGGGTGACGACCGCCGCGCTGCTCTCGGCGGCCGTCTTCACCCCGTTGCTCGGCAGGGTCGGCGACCAGTTCGGCAAGAAGCGCACGCTGCTCGCGGTGCTCGCGGTGATGGTGGTCGGGTCGGTGATCGCCGCCTCCACCACCTCGCTGGCCCTGCTGATCGTCGGCCGGGTCCTCCAGGGCTCCGCCACCGCGATCTTCCCGCTCGCCCTGTCGGTGATCCGCGACCAGGTCCCGCACGAGAAGCTGCACGGTGCGATGGCGCTGGTCAGCGGCACCCTGGCGTTCGGCAGCGGGCTGTCCCTGGTGGCCACCGGGCTGCTCACCCAGGGCGCCCACCCCAACTACCACCTGGTCTTCTGGTTCTCCACCGCGCTGACCGCGCTGGCGCTGGCCGCCGTCGCCGTCGTCGTGCCGAACGGCGGATCGCCCACCGGGGGCCGGATCGACGTGCTCGGCGCGCTCACCCTGGCCGTCTTCCTGGTCCTGCTGCTGCTCGGCATCTCCCAGGGCCACGAGTGGGGCTGGTCCTCGACCCGCACGCTGGGTGCGCTGGGCGGCTCCGTGCTGTTCGCCGCGCTCTGGGTGCTGGTGGAGCTGCGGGTGCCCGAGCCGCTGGTCGACATGCGGATGTTCGTCCACCGGCAGGTGCTCTTCACCAACCTGGCCGGCCTCTTCGTGGGCTTCGCCTCGTTCGCCCAGTTCATCGGCATCTCCTACCTGGTGCAGATGCCCGGCCGGCTGACCGGCTACGGCTTCACCGCCTCGGTGCTGCGCGCCTCCGTCGAGTACCTGCTCCCCAGCGCCCTGATCGCACTGGCGGCGGCCCCGGTCGGCGGCCTGCTGGTGCGGCGGATCGGCGCCCGCTCGACCCTCGGGGTGGGCGCACTGGTCGGCGTGGCCGGCTTCGCCTGGCTGGCCTGGGGCCACGGCGCGGAGGGCTCGGTGATCATCGCCGGCATGCTCACCGGCATCGCCATCTCCTTCGGCTACGCCGCGATGCCCGCACTGATCGCCGCCAGCGTGCCGCTGCACCAGACCGGCATCGCCAACGGCATCAACTCCATCTCACGGTCGGTCGGCAGCTCGATCGCCAGCGCCGTGGTGACCTCCCTGCTGGCCTCGAAGGTGGTCATGTACCCCTCGATCGGCGCCGCGCTGCCCGCCGAGAGCCAGTTCACGCTCAGCTTCGTGATCGCCGCCGGCGCGCTGCTGCTGGCCGCCGCGGTCGCCTGGACCGGACTCCGCGCCACCCATCGCACGGCACCGGCCACCGCCACGGCCGCTGTCTCCGCGGGGAGCGAGGCGCCCGAAGCCGCCGCCACGCGCTCCTGACCCACCGTCACACCCCCCTCTTCCCTGTCCTGGAGTACCACCATGACCTCCGTCCTGTTCGTCGTCACCGGCGCCGCCCACTGGACCCGCGCCGACGGCACCGCACACCCGACCGGCTTCTGGGCCGAGGAGCTGGCCGAGCCGCACCGGATCTTCCGCGAGGCGGGCCACGAGATCACCATCGCCACCCCCGGCGGCGTGCCGGCCCCCGTCGACCAGGGCAGCCTGAGCGCCGAGGCCAACGGCGGCCGGGAGCGGGCCGACCGGCTCGCGGACTACCTCGAGTCGATCGGCGAGGCGCTGCGCAGCCCGGCCAAGCTGGAGGAGGTCGACCCGGACGGCTACGAGCTCGTCTTCTACCCGGGCGGCCACGGTCCCATGGAGGACCTCGCGGTCGACGAGGCCTCCGGCCGGATCCTCACCCGGACCCTCGACTCGGGCAAGCCCCTCGGCGTGGTCTGCCACGCGCCCGCCGCGCTGCTCGCCGCCCGCCGGGCGGACGGCAGCTGGCCGTTCGCCGGGTACCGGATGACCGCCTTCAGCAACGCCGAGGAGCAGGCCGTCGGCCTCGCCGCGGGGGCCAAGTGGCTGCTCCAGGACCGGCTGGTCGAACTCGGCGCCGACTTCGTCGAGGCCGCGCCGTTCACGCCGCACACGGTGATCGACCGCAACCTCTACACCGGCCAGAACCCGGGCTCCTCCGCCGACCTGGCCCGCACCCTGGTCGCCGCGGCCGCCACCGACCCGGCCGCGGTGGTCGCCCGGCTGCGGTCCACCTCGGCCGCCGGCCTCACCAGGCCGCTCAGCTGGCGGCTGAGCCGGCTGGCGGCGCTGCGCGCGCTGCTGACCGAGCAGTCCGCGGAGTTCCTGGCCGCGCTCGAGGCCGACCTGGGCAAGAACGCCGCCGAGGCCTACCGCAGCGAGATCGGCTTCACGCTGAACGAGCTGGACCACACCGTCGCCCACCTGGACCAGTGGCTGAGCCCGGCGCCGGCCGCGGTGCCCGCCGCGTTCCAGCCCGCCGAGGCCCGGGTGGTGCGCGAGCCGCTGGGCGTCGTGCTGATCATCGCGCCGTGGAACTACCCGCTGCAGCTCGCCCTGGCCCCGCTGGTGGGCGCCCTGGCCGCGGGCAACACGGTGGTGGTCAAGCCCAGCGAGCTGGCGCCGGCGACCTCGGCGGCGCTGGCCCGGCTGCTGCCGCGCTACCTCGACCGGGAGAGCGTGGCCGTGGTCGAGGGCGCCGTGCCGGAGACCACCGCACTGCTGGAGCAGCGCTTCGACCACATCTTCTACACCGGTAACGGAGCGGTCGGACGGATCGTCATGACGGCGGCCGCCAAGCACCTCACCCCGGTCACCCTGGAGCTGGGCGGCAAGAGCCCCGCGGTGGTCGAGCCGGGCGCGGACCTGGCCGTCACCGCCCGGCGGATCGCCCAGGGCAAGTTCCAGAACGCCGGCCAGACCTGCGTCGCCCCCGACTACGTCCTCGCCGTCGGCGACACCGCCGCCGCGCTGGAGCGGCAGCTGGCCGAGGCCGTCCAGGAGCTGTACGGGCCGGACCCGGCGTCCAGCCCGGCATACGGACGGATCGTCAACGAGCGCCACCACGACCGGCTCACCGCACTGCTCGGGGAGGGCCGGATCGTCACCGGCGGAACCCACGACCGGGCGCGCCGCTACCTGGCGCCGACCGTGCTGGCCGACGTCTCGCCGGAGGCGCCGGTGATGCAGGCGGAGATCTTCGGTCCGGTGCTGCCGATCATCCCCGTGCCCGACCTCGACGCGGCGATCGCCTTCATCAACGAGCGCGACAAGCCGCTGGCCCTCTACGCCTTCACCGAGTCGGAGCAGACCAAGCGCCGGCTGACCGAGGAGACCTCCTCCGGCGGTCTGGTCTTCGGCCTGACGGTCTCCCACCTGGCCGTTCCGGAGCTGCCGTTCGGCGGGGTGGGGGAGAGCGGCATGGGCCGGTACCACGGCCCGTACTCCATCGACGCGTTCAGCCACCTCAAGGCCGTGTTCGACAAGCCGCTGGCCTGACAACGGCGCGACCGGGGCCCCGGGCACGGCCACGTGCCCGGGGGCTCACCAGGCGACGGTCCGCCCCCGGTAGTCGAGGTAGCGCAGGCCGGGGCGGCCGCGCTGGGCGTCGACGGTCGTGACCAGGCCGGGGATGCTCTCGTCGACCGTGAGGCGGGCACCGGGCCCGCCCAGCCCGGTCCGGACCCAGCCGGGTGCCATGAGCAGCAGCGTGCGGGGATCGTCACGGTGCCGGGCCGCGTAACTGCGCATCAGCTGGTTGAGCGCGGACTTGCTGGCCCGGTAGATCTCGAAGCCACCGCGTTCGTTGTCGGCCACGCTGCCCTGCCCGGAGGACATGACCGCGATGGTGCCGTCCGGGACGACGAGGCCGCCGAGTGCCTCGACGACCCGCATCGGACTGAGCGCATTGGTGACCATCAGGCGGGTGAACTCCTCGGTCGTCACGTCCGCCGGGGTCTCCTCCGGGCGGTTGGCCACGCCCGCGTTGACGAACAGCAGGTCGAACCGGCGGGTGCCCAGCCGGTCCCGCAGGGCGTGGACCTGGTCCGGCAGATTGATGTCGACGTGCTCGATCTCCAGCCGGCTGCCGGCGCCGTCGCGCAGATCGTGCAGGGCGGTCCGGCCGTCGCCGCGGACGGTCGCCACGACGCGGGACCCGCGGTCGAGGTACTCGGCGGCGATCGCCAGGCCCAGGCCGCGAGAGGCCCCGATGAGCAGGACGTCGGGGTGCTTCGGGTTCGCGGTCATGATCTCTCCAGCGGTGGCAGGCGGGTCCGGGGCGGCGTGCGGGGGCGACCGGTTGCTCTGGTTGCTCCGGTTGCTCCGGAGCCAGTCTGGGCCTCGGATGCCGCGCGGCCGCCGGGAAACGCGGGATTCTGGCGCCGTAACCCACCGTCCACGACCGGCAGGTGAACCGGAGACCCTGGGACGAGCTCGGCCCTCGCGGTGTCGGCACCCCGGCACGCGGGTTTCGGATGGCATCCCGCAGCCCGCCGATCGGATCGCCGAGCGCCGCAACCGCGGCTACCGAGCATCTCTCCAGATCGCGGGCATCTCCCTCTGGACCGCTCGATGACCTACCGGAATCGGCCTAAACGGCCCCACCGTTCGCGATGACGGTCTCCGCCCTGCGCGTCCGCGCGGCCAGCTGCTGCGTGAAGGTCTGCAGGGCGCGCGTGTTGGCGGCGATGTACTGCCTGTCGTAGGCGATCTCGACCGCGACCACCTGGCCGACCGTGTTCAGCGAGATCTTGCAGGCCACGTCGGCCTCGGCCGTCGAGACCTCCAGGGGGTCGTGCCCCTGGGTGGCAGGCGCCGCCGCGCCGCCCCACTTGCGGTCGCTGTAGGCGTCCGCCGGGTTGGTGTAGCGGTAGCCCTTCTGCCGCATGCAGTCGCTCCAGGCCGCGTAGGCGGTGCGGAGGCGGGGGTCGGTCAGGGGGATCCGGGGTCCCTCGGCCGGCAGTGCCTGCGGGGTACCGGGCAGCGGCGGCGGTCCGCCCAAGGCGTCCGCACCGACCTGCCAGCAGCCGCCCTTCGGCACCGGCCTGCCGTGGTAATCGGCCACGGCCTGTCCCGACGCATCCGTTCCGTAGAGCACCGAATTGACGTCCGGGGAGAGCGTGGAAGGGGGTATCGCCTGGTTCCTGTCATACCCGTCACCGGTCGCGCCGACTGCCACGAAATATCCGTAGAGCTGATTTCTCTTCTTGACCTCCTGAACTTCCTGGGTGAATGCGTCGTAGGTTTCTTCGGGGGCATTCAGGCCGAATTCCCGCATGCACCGGTCGGCGACCAGGTGCGAGGCCCGGCTGATTGTCGCGGCCTGGTCCGCGGTCGGCTCGTAGCCGTCCAGCGGAAGGCTGATCTGCCCCGGGTCCTGGATGACCGGAACGGGCCCGACCGGTGGCGGGGCGGAATTCGAACCGAGTCCCGAGGAGCAGGCGGAGATGCTCCCCACCAGGAGGACGGCGGCGGCGTGCGAGATGCGGAGCCACAGTGGCATCGGACTGCTTCCTCCCTCCTGGGAGAGGGGTGGCGGGCGCCGCTCGGACGCCCGCCACCCGGCTGGACGTCAGACGATCGAGACCCGGGAGACGTAGGCGTTGCCGAGGTTCAGGCTGCCGCCCGCGTAGAGGTTGTAGTTGGTGCCGTTCGCCGTGATGATGCCGTTGTTCCACTGCGAGGTCACCGAGTACACACCGGCGACGTCGGGGTACATCGTGCCGACGGTCCCCGCGTAGCAGAGCTGCCAGTAGCCGCTGCCGTCGTGCACCCAGAGCTCGATGCCGTACGCCTCCGCGCCGCCACCCGGGCACTGCACGCTCCCGATCGCGCTGGCCGGCGAGGCCGCCAGGACGCCGCCGCCGATGAGGGTCGCGGCCGCCAGTGCCACGGCGCCGATTCGCGTGATCTTGCGACGAGCCATTGTCTTTTTCTCCTCGTGTCGGACCGCTGAGTTCCCCTACGTCCGACAGCCTCGTTCGCACGCTTTCCGGCCGTACTTCCCGGGCCTTTGGCGGTGCCGCGCTGCCGACGATCGAAATACTGCCCGGGAGTTGACGGTTCGACTACCCCCGGGGAATTCCGTCGGCCAGACAAAAGCGACATCCCGCCCATGGGCCAATGGGCGGGAAGATGAAGAGGATCGTCCACTTCGATCCTGCCAGCAGGAATGACAGGAGATTGCTCAGGCCATCGAAAGGAGCCCGGCGCCCCGTTTCAAGCGCTTTTCCAGCTCCCTTCCGGCCGCCGTCCACCACCGGCGGCGGCAGAGCACCGGTGGCGGCAGAGCACCGGTGACGGGAAGGTGCCCGGGCGACACCGCGGTCGTCGCGCGGTGGCCCTGGCGCGCGGTGCCGGTCGGCTGTCAGCGGAGGACTGCGACCTGTGGGTGGGATGTGAGCGCCCTTCGGGATGGTGGGGGCGGCGCGACCGGCCGTGAAGGCGCGGTTGTGCTCGTCTCAGATCACTTCGAGTTCCGGGAGTACGCCATGCCCTCCGCACCCAAGGCCCCGCAGTGGGACGTCCGCCGGCTGCCCCCTGCCGAGGGAACCAGCGTCCTGGTCACCGGCGGCAACGCGGGCATCGGGTACTTCGTCGCCGAGCAGCTCGCGGGCGCCGGGGCCACGGTCGTCCTCGGCAGCCGCGACGCGGCGAAGGCCGAAGCCGCGATCGCCTCCATCGGCTCGCGCGTGCACGGCGCCAGGGTGACGCACGTGCCTCTGGACCTGGCCGATCCGGCTTCGCTGGAGGCCTCCGTGGACGCGCTCGGGCTGGACCGCCTGAACGCGGTCGTCTACAACGCCGGCGTGGCGCTCGACCACCCGCCCCGCCGCGAAACCACGGCCGGCCACGAGCTGATGTTCGCGACCAACCACCTCGGCCACTTCGCACTGACCCACTACCTGACCCCCCTGCTCGCGGCGGCCCCGGGGAGCCGGATCGTCACGACCGGCAGCTTCGCCGCCAAATCCGAACGCCTGGACCCCGAGGACCTCCAGAGCAGGCACGACTACCGGCCCAAGCGCGCCTACGGCCGCTCCAAGCTGGCCCAGATGCTCTTCGCCCTCGAACTCGACCGCCGCCTGCGCGCTGCCGGAAGTACGACGATGAGCGTGCTCACCCATCCCGGCGGCGCACTCGACGCCCTCACCCCTGCGCGCCCGCCGCTCCATGTACCCACCACCGGCGAGCGGCTGCGCCACCTCCCGCTCGGCCTCGTCGTCCAGGGCAAGGAAGCAGCCGCGTGGCCCGCCGTCCGAGCCGTGCTCGACCCGAGCGTGCGCGGGGGACAGATGCTGAGCCCCCGCCAGTTCGGGCTGCGCGGAACGCCCAGGATCGAACCGCTCTGGGACCACCTGGCCGACACCACGACCGCGGCACGTCTCTGGGCGGCCAGCTGCGACTTGACCGGCATCGACCTGATGCCCACCCCGTTCAGCAGGCTCGGCGGGGCAGCGGCCGGCTGACCGGTGGGGCTCCACGCCCCCGACGCGCGCCGCGCGCCGGGTGCCAAAAGCGGTTGTGAAGCCCGGTGGTGGTGCGGCACAGTGGGCGCATCGCGCCGAACGGACCAGGAAGGAGCGCGACCGTGAACACCACCGCCGTCTTCTCGCACCAGCGCTCCTCGAGTTCCCCGAGCTGCGGGACCTCCTGGTAGCGCGTCAACCGGCTCATGGCCGGGCCGCCCAGGGAATCGGTTCCCGTGGGCGGCCCTTTCTCGTGCCGCCCACCCGTAGTGCCGGATGGTGCAACCGGCAGCACGCCTGAGTCTGGTTCAGGAGGTTCGGGGTTCGAATCCTCGTCCGGCAGCGCAGTACCCGGAGGGTTGGCCGAGTGGGAAGGCAGCGGCTTGCTAAGCCGTCGTCGGGGTCATACCCGCGCGCGTTCGATCCGCGCACCCTCCGCGCAGCACCACGCAGTTCACCGGAGAGGCCGGCCGACCGGCCCGGCGGGGGATGCCCAGACAGCACTCACATCAGCCAGTGTGAATGGTAATCTGATCTCATTCATGTGAGTGGATGACCTGCCGTCCCCTGCGTTCTCCTCAGAGGAAGAGAAGCTCCGTTGCCCACCCGAACAAGGACCATGTCCCTGGCGGCGGTACTCGCCACTGCCGCACTGGCCGCCGTCACCGCGTGCTCGTCCAACGCCGGCTCCAGCGCCGGCCCTGGCCCCGCCGGCGGCAACGGAAGCACCCCCGCCGCCGTCCCCTCGTCGGCGGCCGCCGCGGCCGGTGCTCCGAAGGCCACCGTCGCCCAGGGCGGCTCGGACGACGTGACCATCGACTCCTGCGCGATCGACGCCACCACGAAGATCCCCCAGGCCGAGCTCACGGTGACCAACCACGGCAGCGACCTGGCGACCTACACCATTCAGATCGACTTCGTCGACGGCGGCGGAACCTGGCTGGCGGAGGGCGCCGCGATCGCGCACAGCCTGGCGGCGGGCCAACGGGCGAAGGAGACGGCCGGCGGGACCGCGCAGGTCGCCTCGGACGTCACCTGCAAACTCGCCGACGTCAAGCGCCTCGCCGGCATGTGACCCGCAATCACGGCCACGGACCGACCGGAAGGGCCCGCCGCGCGGCGGGCCCTTCCGCATCAGCCGGTGACCCCGGAACCCGAACGTCGCGCTCCCCTCCGCAGAAGCACCCGCCCGTGCGTGGGCTGGAGGAACTCCGTGGTGCACGGCTCTTGCACCCCCTTCCGTCGCGCTCCAAAGTAATTGCTACGGTGTACTGTCAGGTCGTCAAAACCACAGGGCGGCCCGGGGAACCAGGAGCGTGTTCATGGGCCGTCAGATCACCGAGGCGCTTGAGCACGTCGCGGCCAAGGCGGGCCAGGGTCTGGCCGAGGACTTCGCGGGCTCGTACCAGAAGATCCTCAAGGACACCCACGTCAAAGCCACCGGCGTAGCCGACCGGACGGCGAAGCACGAGAGCGGCCTGGTCGACCACCTCCACGGGACCGGCCGGGGCGAACCCGGCGAAGGCTCGGTGCCCGCTCCGCACCCGGGCGAGCATCCGCCCGCCGGCGGGCACCCGACCGACGGCGGACCCTCCGGCACTCCCCGCAACGCCGTCCCGGACGACTTCGAGCCCAACCTGAACGGCGGCCCGCGCGGCGGGCAGCGCTCGGACGGCAACGAGGGCACCGAGACCGGCGGCACCGACCCGATCGACGTGATCTCCGGTCAGGTGATCGCCTCGGCAACGGACCTGGACATCGCCGGGGTGCTGCCGATCCTGCTGCGCCGCGCCTACGCCTCCGGCTACCGGGCGGGCACCCTCTTCGGCCCGGGCTGGTCCTCGACCCTCACCCAGCGGGTCCAGGTCGACAACGACGGCATCCACTACGCCGGTGACGACGGCCAGTTGCTGCACTACCCGGTGCCCGCCCAGCCCGGCCAGGAGGTCCTTCCCGAGGCAGGCGCCCGCTGGCCGCTGACCTGGGACCACGCCGAGAACGTCATCCGCATCCACGACCCGGAGACCGGCCGGACCCGGCACTTCGCCGCCACCGCCACCCCGGACGACACCCCGGCCGCACGGCGAGCCGGCCGCGCGGTGCGCCCGATCACCGCCCTCACCGAACGCAACGGCCACCGGCTGGACTTCGTCCACGACGGCGACCGGCTGCCGGTCGAACTGCGGCACAGCAGCGGCCGGCGGATAGCGGTCGACCTCCTGCAGACCGCCGCAGGGCCACGGATCGAGTCCCTGCGCCTGCTGGACGGCACCTCCGGGGGGCTCGGCGCCACGGTCGTCTCCTTCGCCTACGACGCCCGCGGCCGCCTCACCGACCACATCAACTCCTCCGGCCTGCCGCTGGTCTACACCTACGACGACGAAGACCGGATCACCGCCTGGACGGACCGCAACGGCCACCGCTACTCCTACGAGTACGACGCCGACGGCCGGGCGGTGCGCGGCCACGGCCCGTCCGGCGCGCTCTCGGTCGCCATCGAGTACGACCCCGCGAACCGGGTCAACACGATCACCGACAGCCACGGCGGCCGCACCCTCTACCACTACGACGAACACGAGCACCTCAGCCGGATCACCGACCCGCTCGGCCACAGCACCCGCGTCCAGCACGACCGCTACAACAGGCTGCTGCGCTACACCGACCCGCTCGGCCACAGCACCCGGCTGACCCGCAACCAGCTCGGCGACGTCGTGCGGGTGGACCGCCCCGACGGCAGCCGCCTGCTGATCGGCTACAACGAGCTGCGCCAGCCCGTCGAGATCCAGACCCCCGAGGGACTGACCTGGCGGCAGGCCTACGACGAGCGCGGCAACCGCACCGAGCTGACCGACCGGGCCGGCGCCACCACCCGCTTCTCGTACGACGACGCGGGCCGGCTGACCGCGGTGAGCGACCCGGCCGGCCGCACCACCCGGATCACCTGCGACCCGGCCGGACTGCCGATCGAGTCCGTGGACCCGCTCGGCGCCCGAAGCGTGCTGCAGCGCGACGCGTTCGGCCGGCCCGCCGCGGCCACCGACCCGCTGGGCGCCACCGTCCGGTTCAGCTGGACCGTGGAAGGACTGCCGCTCTCGCGCACCCTGCCGGGCGGCGGCACCGAGGAATGGACCTACGACGGCGAGGGCAACAACCTCACCCACACCGACGGCCAGGGCGCCACCACCACCCTGGAGTACACCCACTTCCACCTCCTCACCGCCCGCACCGACCCCGACGGCGCCCACTACCGCTTCCGCCACGACCGCCTGCTGCAACTCACCGAGGTCACCAACCCCCAGGGGCTGACCTGGAGTTACGACTACGACGAGGCGGGCCGGCGGACCTCCGAACAGGACTTCGACGGCCGCACCGTCGCCTACCGCTACAGCGCCGCCAACCAGGTGATCGAGCGGGAGAACGGCGCCGGCCAGCAGATCGGCTTCAGCTACGACCCGCTGGGACGGCTGGCGGCCAAGAGCACCGCCGACGCGACCACCACCTACGAGTACGACCTGGCGAGCCGGCTGGTCGCAGCCCGCACCGAGGACTGCGAACTGACCCGCCGCTACGACCCGGTGGGACGCCTGCTGGCCGAGACCGTCGACGGCCGCACCGTCACCTTCGGCTACGACGAGCTGGGCCGGCAGACCAGCCGGCGCACCCCGTCCGGCAGCGTCAGCCAGTGGACCCTCGACCCGGTCGGCAATCCGCACACCCTCACCGCCGACCACCACCTGATCGGGTTCGAACACGACGAACTCGGCCGCGAAACCGCCCGCAGCTTCGGCCCCGGCCTGGCCCTCGGCTTCGCCTGGGACGCCGTGGGCCGGCAGACCGGGCGCACCACCACGATCGGCGGCGCCGGCCCCTCGCGCCGCACCTACCGCTACGCGCCCGGCGGCGCCCTGCACGGCATCACCGACCTGGCACCGGACGGCTCGACCGAGCACACCGACTTCGAGCTGGACCCGGCCGGCCGGGTGACCGCCGTGCGGGCAGCCGACTGGAGCGAGAGCTACGCCTACGACAGCGCCGGCCACCTCGCCGACGCCAGCTGGCCCGGACAGCGGGACACCGCCGCCCAGGGCGAACGCGCCTACCAGGGCGCACGACTGCGCACCGCCGGACGGATCGACTACCGCTACGACGCCCAGGGCCGGGTCACCGGCCGGCGCCAGCGCACCCTGTCCGGCAAGGCCCGGACCTGGCACTACCGCTGGGACGCCGAAGACCGCCTGACCGACGTCACCACGCCCGACGGCGCGCACTGGCACTACCGCTACGACCCGCTGGGGCGCCGCACCACCAAGCAGCAGCTGGCCGAGGTCGACGGCGAACCGACGGCCATCCAGTGGACCGAGTTCAGCTGGCACGAGCAGACCCTGATCGAGCAGACCGCGCACAGCCCGCAGCTGCCGGGCCCGTACACGCTCAGCTGGGACTACCAGGGCCTGCACCCCATCGCGCAGCGCGAGCGGCTGATCTCCGGGGCCGAAGACCAGCAGCAGGTGGACGAGCGGTTCTTCGCGATAGTCACCGACCTGGTCGGCACCCCCGTCCAGCTGCTCGCCCCCGACGGTTCGACGGCCTGGGAGCAGCGCACCACCATCTGGGGCGTGCCGATCGCCGCCGGGCACCAGGCCACCGACACCCCGCTGCGCTTTCCCGGCCAGTACTACGACCCCGAATCCCGGCTGCACTACAACGTGCACCGCTACTACGACCCGGCCGCCGCCCGCTACCTGTCCGTCGACCCGCTGGGCCTGGCCCCCTCCCCGGACGCGTACGCCTACGCCGGCAACCCGCTGCTGGCCTGCGACCCGCTCGGCCTGATGCTGCGCAACGCGCGGGGCCAGTTCATGGCCAACCCCAACGCGGTGCCCAACGCCCACAACCGCCGCAGCGAGTACCCGAGCGGCTACCGGGTGCCGACCCACGAGCACATGATCCAGCACTGGACGGACGAGGGTATCGCCCAGAACACCGCGCACCCGGTGGACGCCGCCGGCGTCCCGATCCCCGAGAGCCAGCTGACCTGGCGGGACGCCAACGGCCAGGTGGTGCCGTACAACAACGTGACGTACGAGCACGTGAACCCGGTGGTCAACCACTGGAACACGACGGGCTACAACACCGACCGTGCGGCGCGCAATGACTACTACAACAACACCGCTAACCTGGAAGTGATGGACGGGGCCCAGAACTCGGCGGGCGGCGGCCGGATGACCCAGCGCTACCGCCAGGACACCGGCCCCAACTACAGCCGAACCTGACCCCGCCTCGGCTGACCCGCCGTATCCCCGCCATGCCGCCCCACCTGGAGCCCGTACCCATGGACCTGACCGCCACCCTGTCCGGCCTGCCCGGCGCCGAGCCCTTCCCCGGGCTGCCCGACGCCTGGCACTGGTCGCCCAACCCGCGCTTCCACTTCGTGGCGGCGCTGGCGGCGGACGGCAAGCACGCCTTCCAGGTGACCACGAACGGGCCCTACGACGCCGAGCTGGTGGCCGCCCTGCTCGTCCACGCCCGCGCGCACACCGACCAGGTGCTCGCCGACCCCCGCCCGCTGATCGCACTGCCCGGCTTCGCCGCGCCCGGCTACACCTTCGACACCGCCGCCGTGGCCGCGCCCCGCGCGCACACCTTCCACGCACGCGACAACGCCGAACTCCACGCGCTCACCTACGGAGTCTTCCCGGGCTGGCACTACGAGTTCTCCGGAACCGAGACCGACGAGGAGGCGCTGTCCCAGGTCTCGCACCCGCACGGCCTGCGGGCGACCAGCCTGGACCGAGCGCCCTCACCGTTCCTCAAGATGCGCTTCGACAACCCGCGAACCAAGGCGGGTAGCGTCGGGCCGGACCGCGGCCTGACCAAGCCCGACGTCCTGATGCGCGAACTGGCCCTGCTGGAAGGGGCCCCGGGCGCGTTCGTGGAGTTCGAGAACTACCGCCACCAGGTGTGGCGGGTCGACTGGGCCGACGGCTTCGTGGTCACCGGCGAAGGCGAACGGCTCGAGCCGGACAGCGAGGAGCTGCTGCGCTTCGCGCAGGCCGCACTCACCTGAGACCGGGTGGCCGGCACTTTTCCACGGGGGCGGAACAAGCAGGATCCGGAGCAGGGTCCGAGGGGGTAGCTCATGGCGATCGAACTGCCGGGTCCGGTGGTGGACTTCCTCGCCGTCATCGGCGTCAACTGGCCACAGGTGAACGAGGACAAGGTGCGCGAGTTCGCCTCCCACGTGAGGGACTTCGCCACCAACATCGACGCCACGCACCAGCAGGCGACCAGCACGATCCAGGCGATGGGCGACGCCTACCAGGCCAACTCCTACGAGTTGCTGGTCTCCAAGTGGGCCCACCTGTCGCAGGGCCACATGAGCGAACTGCTGAACGCCTGCCACGTCCTGGCCACCGCACTGGACGCGGCGGCCGACTTCATCGTCGGCCTCAAGGTGGAGACCATCGCCGAGCTGGTCGTGATGGCGGCTGCGTTCGTCGCGGACCAGGCCGCCGCGGCGTTCACCTTCGGACTCTCCGAGGCCGCCGTCCCCCTGATCATCGAGGGCGCCGAGAAGCTGGTCGAGGCGCTGGAGCAGCAGCTGGTGCAGTACATCATCGCCCAGGTGCTGGAGGTCGCGCTGACCCCGCTGCTCGGACTGATCGAGAAGGCGGTGGGGGGCCTGAGCTACGAGGCGCTGGAGGACACCCTCGACGCGGCCGGCGGCGGCCCGGGAAGCGGCTTTCGAATCCACCCGGACGAATTGCGCGCCCACGCGGCGGTGTTCCTCCAGCATGCGGACACCGTCCAAGGGCACGCCCAGACGCTGTCCGCCAACATCGCGGGGCTGGACTTCGTCTGAGGCCCTGCCGGGCGGTGCCGGTACGGCCACCCGTACCAGCACCACGTTCCCCCAGGAGGGCACCACCCACGAGCACTGCCTCGAGACGGCGCAGACGCCCACCGCGGGTGGCTCCGGCGTCCGTCGGCAGCCGGATCTCAGTGCCCGGCGAGGGCGTCGAACCAGGTGCGGATGAGGGGGTAGGAGGCGAACGCCGAGCCGTTGTGGTCGGTGGCGCCCGCGTCGACCAGTGGCGCGTCGACTCCTTCGTGCGCCAGCTGCGCCTTGCAGGCAAGGGTGTTGGCGGGTGCCACATCGCGATCGCCGTCCGCGTCGTAGAGCCGGACCGGCACCTGGGGGGCCCACTGGCAGACGCTGTCCGCCATTCGGAACATCTGGGCGAACTTGCCTGTCGGGTGCTGGAGTTGTTGTAGGAAGGCGGGGGTGAAGAGGCGCTGCGGACGGTCCGGAAGGGCGGCGGCCACCTGCGCGTCGGTGTGCTCGCCGTCGAACAGGGCGGTGACCGTGCGGTCGTAGGGGGCCTGGAAGGCCTCGGAAGGCGACCCGTAGAGGGAGTGCAGCCGGTTCCAGGCGACTACCAGGTCGGCGGCGTAGAACGTGGCGTCCGGGCCGAGCAGTCGGCCGTTGAGAGCGGCCGGCAGCTCACTGCCCGTCAGGTCGTACGGCCCGCTCACCGGGGCCAGCGCGGTCAGCCGGTAGCCGGGCACCTGCCCGTGCTGCAGCGCCCGTCCGATGCTCATCGCGGCCGCGCCGCCCTCGGAGAAGCCGGTCACCAGCACCCGGCCGTCGTCGTGCATGCCGTGCCGGGCCTCGACCTGTCGGGCGGCGATCAGCAGGTCGGTCGAGGCCGTGGTCTCCGAGGGCGCGTCGAGGTACGGATGGGTCCCCGGCCCGACACCCAGCCCCAGGTAGTCCGGCGCCACGGCGGCGAAGCCGTCCCCGGCGAACATCACCGCTTCCGCGCGGTCGGGCCCGTCCGCCACCGACGGGGCCTCGCCCCGGTAGGCCATGGTTCCGTGCGCGTACTCGACCGTGGTCAGTGCGCGCGGCCCCGGATCGCGGGGGAGCGCCACCAGCCCGCTCGCGGTGGTGGGCCTGCCCTCGGGCGTGACGGTCCGGTAGACCACGCGCTCCAGCTCGACCCCACCGCGTTCAGGCGGGGTGACGAAGCCGGCATCCCGGACGCCGGCGGTGGCCTGCCGCGCGTCCAGCAAGGCGAGCGGGGTAACGGAGACCACGGCGCCGCGGCGGGCCTGGCCGGCACCCAGGTCGGCGGCCGCCGCGGTGGCGGTGCCGGCCCCGGCGGTCAGGCAGAGGACGGCGGCGGCTGCGGACAGCCGCAGGGCGGTTCGGCGGTGCGGCCGCTGCTTCGGCATCGGGTTGGTCATCTTCGTCGCCCCTCGTGCGGTTGCCTCGCGGGGAGTCCCCCGGCACCCCCAACAGTTCCAGCGCGGCGCCCCGGCAACGATGGAGCTGCCGGGCGTGTTGCCGGTGGGGACAACCCCCGGTGCGTACGGGGGAGAACGGAGGCGCTGACCGGCGGTTCCGTGAAAGCGCAGGTCAGAGCGTATACAGGCCGCGGTCGAGGTCGCCGCGTAGTGCGGCGTGCCCTGCCCTGCGGATCTCCGTGGTCCCGGCCGGCGGTGCCCTCTCGTAGTGACGGGGCAGGCAGGTCGGCGCCGTGGGCGAGGACCGGTCGCACGGCGCCCGGACCGGCCTCAACCACCGGCGTTCGCGGCTCACAGCAGCAGGCTCGCGGCAAGCTCACGAGGTCGGGCGGCGAACGGGCTGTGGCTGCCCGGGAGGGTCCGCACAGTGAACGGGGTGCCGGGCACGGCCCGGTCGGCTTCGGCGATCATCAGATCCTGCACGGCCGTCGGCAACGCCCGGTCGTCCGCGCAGCGCAGGAAGGTCCGCGGTATGCGCCCCCACCGACCGGGGGTCACGATGACCGGGCTGTTGGGGAGCGCCAGGGGCAGATCGGGGCTCAGTGCCGAGCGCCAGCGGTCGAACCGGCCCAGGGGGGTGTCGTGGTAGTGGGTCTGCCGCAGTTCCTCGACGTAGGCGGGATCCTGCGAGAGCGGGTTGATCCGCACGGCACCCAGTTCGGCGGGGTCGCCCAGGTTCAGGCTCCGGCCCCGCGCCGTCGCGTTCTCGGGTGAGCCGAGGTAGTCGATGAACCGGGGCCGTCCGGCGGGCACGAAGGCCGAAAGGTAGACGATCTCGTCGACGAGTTCGGGTGCATGCTCGGCAGCCAGCGACGCGGGGCCGCCGCCCGCGCTGTGGGCGACGAGCACGACGCGACGGTGGCGACGGGCCTGACGCAGCGTGTCCAGCACGGCCTCGGCGCAGTCGTCCATCGTCAGGGTCGCGAGCGCGGATTTCTCGGTGAGCAGCCCCGGCTGGCCCGGCCGGAGGTATCCGGTGGGCAGTGGTGCGTCGAAGCCGTGCCCCGGCAGGTCGACGGCCATGCTGGCGGCACCGAGTGCGGCGAGCGCGCGCTGTGTCGCCGCCCACTGCCCGGAGCCGTGCCAGGCTCCGTGCACGAAGACGAAGACGGTGTCCTTGGAGGAAGAAGCGGTCATGACCGCATTCCACGCGATCCTGTCCCGACCATCGAGCAGAAGATCTGACAAGGTGGCTGGCGATACCCGTGAGATATGGACGAGAGGCTGAGATGGAGGCGCGGCACCTGCGATACGCACTGGCCCTTGCCGAGCACGCACACTTCGGCCGGGCGGCCGGTGCGCTGGGGATCGCGCAGCCTCCGCTGTCCAAGCAGATCGCCGACCTCGAACGGGAAGTGGGCGCCCGCCTGTTCGACCGCAGCCGCCAGGGTGTCTTCCCGACTGCCGCCGGCGAGGCCTTCCTCGCCCGGGCCCGCAAGGCGATCGAGGAGATCACGGCGGCCTCGGTCGACGCGGCCAGGGCGGCACGCGGCGAGACGGGCAGGCTGCGCCTGGGATTCATCGCTTCGGCGCTGCTCGAACCCCTGCCGGACGTCCTGGGCCGGTTCGGCCGTGAACGGCCCGAGGTGCGACTGGAACTGCACGAGATGCCGACCCACCGCAGCACGGCGGCGCTCGTCGCCGGCGAACTCGATGTGGCGATCGGCCGCGGCCATCCGCGGGGCGTCGGGGCCGAGCACTTGGTATCGGTCCCGATCGGACATGACCACCTGGTCGCGGTCGTGAGCACCACGCACCCGTACGCGGGGCAGTCGTCGGTGGACGTGGACCAGCTGCGACGGCAGGCCCTGATCGTGGCGCCCGGCGCGGACGAGCCGGCCATCGCCACCGGGCTGCGCTCCCTGCTGGGTGAGGACTCTCCCGCGCTCTCCAACGCGACCGTCGCGAGGGACATCCACACCATCATCGGCCTCGCCGCCTGCGGGGTGGGCGTCGGTCTGGGACCCTCCCGCATGCTGGCCGCCCCGCGACGGGGCACGTGGTTCTGCGAGGTGAACCCGTCCACACCGCTGCCCGATCTGGTCCTGTCCTTCCAAGCTCGGGACCGCTCCCCGGCACTGAACGCCTTCCTCGAGGTCATCCACACGAACTGTCCCGACGTCGGTGCCGCACTGGACCGCCGGCTCGGCCACTCGGACCAGAAGAAGGACTGAGGGCGTGCCGCTGTCACGGGTTTGAGCCGGAAGCCTCGTCAAACCGTCAACGCCGTGCCTGCCGGGGCGCGTCCCCCGCGCGAGTCCGTGGACACGGCGGCGAGAACCCGGCTACGGCGATCGCCCCGCTGTCGACTCCGAGTGGCGGGTTTGGGTTGGCCGGGCCGGGTTAGTCGAGTCTTAGGCGGGGAGCCGGTCCGGGCGGTAGCGCCCCCCTCTGCCGAACCGGACCGGCCTTCGCCGTCGTTCAGACCCGGCCGCCGAGACATCCCTCTCCGGCGGCCGGGGGACCGAGTTCTTCTCCCGGGTCGACGCCCCGGGACGCCGCGCTCCCGCAGACAGCGCCTTCGGTCAGCGGTACGCCGCCGGCGAGGTGTCCTGCCTGTTGCTCGGGGGCGGGGGAGGGGCATCGACATCGGTCTGCCGGTCACCGGCGGCACGACCGGGGCCGGTACTGCGACCGGACGGTTTGTGCCCGCGGGTGGGCCGGGCTGTCCGGCTACCGGGCGACGCGGGGGGCGGTGCGCTTGGCGGACGGGGCCTTCTTCGCGGTGGCGGCCTTGCGCGCGGGCGCGGTCCGGGCCGGCGCGGTCGTGCGGGTCGTGGTCTTCTTGGCAGGCGCCTTCTTCGCCGTGGCGGTCTTCCTGCCGACCGTCGTGGCTGCGGTGGCGCCGGCCCTCTTGGCGGTCGTCCTCTTGGCCGCGGCTGCGGGAGCGGCGGACGTGCCGCGCATCAGGGAGCCCTTGGGGGCCTTCATGGTGGCCGGGCCCTCCTTGGGCAGCTTCTTGGTGCCGGACACCAGGTCCTTGAAGCCCTGGCCGGGGCGGAACCGCGGCACGGTGGTCTTCTTGACCCGGACCCGCTCGCCGGTCTGGGGGTTGCGGGCGTAGCGGGCGGGACGGTGGACCGGCTCGAGTGTGCCGAAGCCGGTGACCTGGACCGTGTCGCCGGCCACGACCGCGCGCACCATCGCGTCCAGCACCGCGTCGACCGCGTCCTCGGCGGCAGCGCGGCTGCCCAGGGAACCCGCTACGGCCTCGACCAGTTGACCCTTGTTCATGAACAGCTCCTTTCATCGGATACGTGTGAGATGCCCCAACTCGTCCTCACGGTAGGCGCACTATCCGGAACTCGCCCGCCCACGCGGGCCGTCCGGGCAACCGGCGGGCCGTCCCACGGTTCCGCCGCCCACGGGCCGCGCCGGGAGCAGGGCGGTGGACAGGGCTGGACTGGGCTGGACAGGGCTGGGTGCACTGCGCCGATGCGCAATCGGGCAGCTGGCGGATGGCGTGGAGGACGGCTTCGCGCTCGGTGCGGGCCTGGTCGAGGTGGCCTTGGTCCTGGAGGACGCCGGCGTGGTCCAGGCCGCCTGTCAGCGGGGGCCCGGTGCGGTGGCGAAGGGTCCGTCCAGGGCGGCCCACTGCAGGAGCAGGATGGTCTTGCCGTCGGTGATGCGTCCGTCGCGGACCATGGCGAGGGCGTCGGTGAACGGCAGTTCGATCACCTCGATGTCCTCGCCGTCCTCTTCGAGCCCGCCGCCGGTCCCGGTTCGGTCGGCCGGGGTGTAGGGGGCGGCGTAGAAGTGCAGGCGCTCGGTGACGGAGCCGGGGCTCATGTAGGCGTCGAGGACGTGGGTGAGCGGGCCGAGGGTGACGCCGAGTTCCTCGGCGCTCTCGCGCCGGATGGCGGCAACCGGGTCGTCGCCGTCGAGCAGTCCGGCGGCGGCCTCGATGAGCATGCCGTCCGGGTGGTCGTTGACGTAGGCCGGGTAGCGGAACTGACGGGTGAGCAGCACCCGGCCGTGTTCGGCGTCGTAGGGCAGGACGACCGCGCCGTTTCCGCGGTCGTAGGTCTCGCGCTGCTGGGTGGTCCAGCGGCCGTCGCTGCGCCGGTAGTCGAAGGTGGTGCGGCGCAGGACGTGCCAGCCCTGTGAGGTGAGTTCCACGTCGCGGACCACGACGTCGGGATTGCGGTCGAGGTCCCGGCCGGCACGGTCGAGTCCGGTGCGGCCGCGGTGGTCGGGGGTGTCGATGCCGGCCACCGGAACGTGGCCGGTGGTGGGGACGGGCATGGGCTTGTCGGTCATGGCGCGCTACGATACACGCATAAACGTGCAAGAACAGGAGAAAGTGCGGATGCTGGCTGCCGAGAGACGCGAGTGCATGGTGGGCCTGCACGGCCACGCCGAGGAGGCCGCGACCAAGCGCGCGCCAGCCGCACGGGCCGCGGACACCTGCATCCTGGGCTCCTCCGAGAAGATCGGCACCGCCTCCGGGTTCCGCGTCCTGCCCTGGGCGGACGTCAGCGGGCTGATCACCGATGCCGACCCCCGCCACCCGGTCATCGAACAGCTCACGGCACACGGCGTGGAGATCCTGGCAGCCGGCTGACGGCCCGCCACGGGCGCGGGCGCAGCCCGAACCTGATGGCCCTGCGGCCCGGCCCGGCCCGGTTCCCCGGTGGCTTCCCGCGGCGGTCAGGTCCCGCCGTGTCGCGTCCCCTGGTCCGACCGCGGCGACCCTCCGGCCTCACCGGACGGGGTCCGCCACGAGTCGGCCCGGGCGCCCGGAGGACCCTCGGGCGGGACGGGCGGTTTGCGTCGGTCGACCCGGCGGGATCCCCACACGAACGCGCCGATCAGCAGCACGCCCACCGCCACGGCGGCGATGAGGAGGGCGAGAAGCGGCGGGCCGTCGGGCTGCGCCGCGAGCGGCAGGACAGTGGTCAAGGTTTCCTCCATGCCTGTCGGACGTGCACGTGGTCTACCAGCGGTACCAGCGGCCGCGGCTGCCGGAGGCGCCGGTGCCGCGGGCCACGAATCCGAGCAGCCACACCACCAGGACCACGACCGCCACCCACCACAGGGCCTGCAGCGCGAAGCCGGCACCGAACAGGAGCAGTGCGAGCAGCAGAACCAGGAGAAGGGGAACCATGTCGACAACCTCCATGCTCGGGCGAACGAACCGGACGCGGACTCGGCTGCCCCGCATGGGGCTCGCCATGCATGCTCACCGCGGAGGGGGGAGCGGGGGAGCGGCGGAACGGGTTCCCCGACGGTGATGGTGGCGGACGCAGCCGCTGCTTTCCGTGCGTGGGGAGCAGACCCGTGGCGGCGTCCGTCGTGCGCGGCGGCTGCCGCGCGGACGGTCCCGCCTCGACGGGGCAGGGGAGCCGACCCGGCCTACCGGCCGTCAGTTGCCCGCCGTCAGCGGGTCACGCCGTGGCGAGGAGCCAGGTGCGCCCGAGCCCGAGCGCGGCCGCCGCCCGGGCGCCGGATGAGCGCGGGGGCGCGCGGGCACGCGGGCGCGGAGCCCCCGGTGCCCCGGCATTCCGCCCCGGGGCATCCCTCGGCCCGTCGTGGGAATGCGAGAATTATGGATCTTTTGAGGGAGGCTGATGTGGCGCGCGGGCGGATGGTACTGGGAGAAGTGCTGGCGGCGGCCGAGGCGGCTGCGCCGGTGGACTCGCTGGATGTGGTGGCGCAGGACCTGCGCGAGCGGTTGGGCGCACGGTACGTGTCGTTCCTGCTCCTCGATCTGGTCGGGCAGAGTGTCGTGCGGGTGTCACAGGACGCCACCACCGTGTACGGGCACGGCGCCGATCGGATCCGGCTGGCCGGCAGCCTCTACGAGCAGGTCCTGCGCACCCAGAAGCTGGTCCGTGCCCCGTACGACGCCGACGGGTACGGCCACCGGGTGATCGCCCCCGTCACCAACCGTGGCGACGCCATCGGCTTCCTGGAACTCTCGCTGCCCGATACCTACGAGGTGAGCGACGGCACGCTGGAGCAGGTGGAGCAGGCGGCCCACGCCCTCGCCTACATCGTCGTCGCCGACCGCCGCTTCACCGACCTGTACCACTGGGCCCAGCGCACCGCCCCCGTCAGCCTGGCCGCGGAGATCCAACGCCAGCTCCTGCCCACCGCACCCTGCTGCGAGGCAGCCCAGTTCACTCTGGCCTGCGCCCTGGTACCCGCCGAAAGCGTCGCCGGCGACACCTACGACTACGCCCTGGACCGCGAGACCCTTCACCTGTCCCTGACCGACGCCATGGGCCACGACCTCAACGCCGCGCTCATCGCCACCCTCCTGGTCAACGCCTCGCGAGGAGCCCGCCGAAGCGCGGTCCCCCTGGCCGAGCAGGCCCAGAGCGCCCACCACTCCCTCCTCGACAACAAGCCCGGCGTCCTGGCCACCGGCCAGCTCCTGCGGATCGACCTGGACAGTAGCCGGGCCCAGCTGGTCAACGCCGGCCATCCGCGCCCGCTGAGGCTGCGCGACGGCATCGTCGAGGAGGTGGTCCTGCACACCGACCTGCCGTTCGGTGTCGTCGAGCAGTCGCGGTACCACGTCCAGGAGATCGACCTGCGCCCGGGCGACCGGCTGCTGCTCTACACCGACGGGATGCAGGACCGCCGCGCGAGCGGCGTCGACCTGCCCAAGGTCCTGGCCGTCACCGCCGACGAGCATCCGCGCGAGGTGGTGCGTGCTCTGGTCGCAGCCGTCACCGAGGCGTGCGACGGCAAGCTCCAGGACGACGCCACCGTGGTGTGCCTGGACTGGCACGGCCCCACCACCGAAGGACGCCGAGCCCACGCCGGAGCCTCCCCGGCCCGCCTGATCCGTCCGGGGCTGTAGCTTCCTTCCGGAACGTCGGGGCGCTGCGGCACGCGAGGCGGCCCCGCACAGTCGTCCTGTGCGGGGCCGCCTCGGCTGGGGGACGAGCACGGTCAGTAGGGCCGGGTCCCGTGGTAGTAGCCGTCGACCTGCTGGCGGTAGTCGGCGTCGTCGGTGTGCTTCTCCTTGTCGAACTCCGGGGAGTTCTTGATCTCTTCCTTGGTGCGGTTGACCTGGATGGTCTCGTTGTCGCTGTCGACCGAGATCACGGTGCCGGCGGGGAGCAGCACGTGCTTGCCGAAGATCCACGGGCCGGTGTCCACCACGATGTAGCGCGCGTCCACGTCGTCGGAGTGCTTGTCGACCTTTCCGATGTGGCCGTCGGCGGCCTCGACCCGGTAGCCGGTCAGGTCCGTGCCGGCCAGGTAGCCGGAGTTCTCCTGGTACTCCCACATGATGCTCTCCATGGAATCGCCTTTCGTCGAACCGGACTCGGGTCTCGCTTGACCCGCCTCGGCGGTCGCATGCGCGCGAAGCCGGACCTTTTTATGACGATTCGGGCGATCGATCCCGAGCACGCCGCCGGGATCCCGCCCCGAGCACGGGATCAGGCCGGCGCGATCATCCGGTAGACCGGGTCCGGTCGGGGTGTGTCCTGCCCGGGAAGCGAGGCCAGGCCGTGGAGAATCCCAGCGATCTCGGCAGCGGTGGCCTCGCGGCTCCAGGGAAAGCGGCCGGCTGCGATGCGCTCGCTCCACTGCCGCGGGCTGCGTCCCTGGCCGACCCCGACGAACCTCTGCTCGGCGACCGGTCGGAGTCCGTGCCCGGCCGCCAGGCGGGTCACCCGGTCGAACTGATCCGCGGCCCTCGGGGCCTGCGTCAACTTAGCGGAGACCAGGCCGGACGGGTGACGAACAGTCATACCGCGACGGGAACCACGGAGCGCATCTGACGGTGCGTCGGATTCCGGCCCGTGGGGCCGGGCGGATGGGCTACCTTCGTAGCGCACCGCGAGCACGCGGTCGCACAAGGCTCCGTCAGCCAGGAGGAAGCGTCGTGGGCAAGCACGAGAAGCCGAACCCTTCGCCCGGGGACGGGACTCCTCCGCCCGGCAACTCCGACGGCCAGATCCCCAACCCGGGCCCGGGCACCGGCGACCACCGCAAGGACGAGAAGAAGTAGCCGCCCCGGTGGACCTGACCGTGCGCCGGCAGCAGCTGCTCGCCGCGATGGACGCGCGGGGCGACTGGCCCGGCGGCGCCCCGTGGGTGCGCGAGGCGATCACGGCGCTTCCCCGCGACCTGTTCGCCCCCGACACGCTGTGGCACTGGGACGGCCACCGGTGGACGCCGCTCCAACGCGGCCGCGACGAGGACGCCTGGGCCGGCGAACTGTACGGCAGCCAGGACCGGGCCGCCGTCACCCAACTCCTCGACGGCCTGCCCTCCTCCAGCATCTCCAGCCAGGGCGTCGTGGCCAGCATGCTGGGGGCGCTGCGGCTGGAGCCGGGGCACCGGGTCGGCGAAGCGGGCACCGGCAGCGGCTTGAACACCGCGCTGCTCGCCCGCCGCGCGGGACCGGACACGGTCGTGAGCGTCGAGGTCGACCAGCACCTCGCCGAGCACGCTCGCCACCGCCTGGCCCGCCACCACGCGGGCGCCGCCGTTCTCACCGCGGACGCCGACCCCTGGCCGGGCGGCGAAGCCGGCCTCGACCGGTTCATCGCCACCTATGCGGTCGACCGAGTGCCCTGGTCGTGGATCACCGCCCTGCGCCCCGCAGGCCGGCTCGTCTTCCCCTGGGGGCACCTGGGCCACGCCGCCCTCACCGTCGCCGACGACCACCGCTCGGCCACCGGACCGCTGATCGGCCTGGCCCAGTTCATGCCCGCCCGCGCCCGCCTGACCACCCGCCGCACCTACGACGAGCTGCGCCGCACCGTCCCCGAGGAGTCCGAAACCGAACACCGCCTCGACCTCGCGCCCCTGCGCACCCACCCGGCGCTGCTGCTCCACCTGCGGGTGGTGCTGCCCGAGGTGACGGTGACCACCGGCGTCGACGAGGACGGCACTTCCGCCTGGGCGCACGACGGCCGGGCCTCGTGGGCGGCGCTGTCGGCCTTCGGCGGCGGCCAGGTCGCGTTCGTCCAGGGCGGGCCGCGCCGGCTCGCCGACGAGATCCATGACGCAGTCCAGGCCTGGTACGGCCTGGGGGAGCCAGGAGTCGGCGACTACGGGATCACCGTGCTGGCGGACGAGCAGTACGCCTGGTGCCGCGACCCGCTCACCGGACCGCGCTGGCCCCAGCCCTGACCGCCGCCCCCGTCGGCGGGGCAGCAGGCGCTGGTGCAGGCCCTGGTCGCGGCTGCGGCCCGGCCGCCTGGCGGAGCGGCGGCGAGGAGACCTTGGGCGGGCGCCGGTGCGACTTCCCGGCCTGCCTGCTCGGCCAGTGCCGGACGGTGACGGTCGGTCAGCGGGGTGACTGCCTCCCGCCCGCTACCGAGGGCGGGCAGTACCGGGATAGCCGCTACCGCTGAGTGGATCATGGTCTGCAGCCGTAGCGCGGGCGGCGATAACAGCCTCCGTGCGGACACGCTCGTCCAACGGTCCGCCGGCGGGAGCGAAGGCGTTGAGGGCCTGGCGGAGGTCATGCTCGAAGGGCGCCAGCCCGGGGCCGAGTGCGGCCGGGCTGCTGAAGCTGTAGGAGAGCTGTAGACCGACGATTTCGTCCACGCTGCGGCTGACGGTTCGGTCCCAGTGGACCTCCTCGATCCGGCAGAACGGCGAGCGGAGCAGGACCTCCTGGTGACGCACGTCCGGATACCCGGCCGACCCGGAGCCCCGCGGACGTTCCAGGTCCAGATGGCGACGGCGGACCTCCTCGACCACGGGCAGCCAGGGCGGCGGTTCGAGGTCGTCGTGCTGGGCGCCGCAGGTCGCCAGCACCACCGCACCCCCGGGCTCGACCAAGGTGTCCAGGTCGCGCAGCAGCCGCTCCCGGTCGGTCCAGTGGAACGAGGCGCCCATCAGCGTGAGCAGCACCGGTCCCACGTCCATCGCGAGCAGCGTGTCGGAGCTTCCGAGCCGCCAGTCGATGCCGCTCACCCCAGCCTGGGCGGCGAGTCGGCGGCCTTCGGCGAGCATGGCAGGCTCCGGATCGACGGCGATCACCTCCCGCAGGAGGGAAGCCAGCGGCAGCGTGAGCGCCCCGCTGCCCGCCCCCAGGTCCAGCACGCGCTGGGAGCCGTCCAGGGAAAATCGCCGTCCGAGCAGGGCGAACAGGCGGGGGTCGTACGCGGGCCGGAACCTCGCGTAGTACGGCACTGTCGAGGCGAACAACCCACCGGGCAGAGGCTTCACAGCTCCATTGAAGACCACCCACCAGCCCGGGCGGATCCGGCCACCCTGGGCAATCTCAGCGTCAATACTCCAGGTAGTAGCCGGTTCCGACGCCGGGATGGAGGAATTCGATGCCGCCGCCGTGAACACACCGGCCACCACAAGATCATCTCACCGCTTCGGGACCCTCGTGCGTCAGTGCGGCCCGGCACCGCTCCACCTGCTCGGCCACCTGCTCCATGAACCAGCGCATGATCTCGTACGGGATGACGTGCTCGTCATGGCTGCGGATGTGGACGGTCGGTTCCAGATCCGGGTCCTCGTCGGGAATCATCGCCACGAGGAAGGCGGCTCCGGGGAGGTGGGTCGCGGCGTTGGGGATCTCGGTCCACTCGGCCGGCGCCGGGACGGCCTCGCTCAGCTCCACGCACCAGGCATCGTCGGGCAAGGCGTAGTGGAACTGGACAGCGTAGTGACGGTCTGCATGTTCTCGCAGCTCTGGCATGCCCGCAGGCTGCCACAGCCGCCAGGCTGGAGTCGCGCGGATATCGGGCGGGGCCGATGGGTCGCCGCCAGGCCCGTTCCTCAGCAACTCGACCAGCGCTGACGGGACGACCCATAGGGTGTGGCTGTGACCAAGGGAAAGGAACGGTGGTCCAAGCCGGATCCGGATAGCGGCGTTGAGGATGTGACGCTGCTCATTCTGGAGTGGCTCGGCAAGCAGGGCGTCGGGGCTTCTATCAGGGTGGACGCGGAGCGTATGCGCGAGGGTCGGCCGGCGTGGACTTTCTCCGCCAGCGGTGGACCGTTGTCCGTCGGGATGAGAGCTGACGGGGCCTCGATCGCAGAGTGCATGGGCAGGGCACTGCTTCGACTGCGAGAGGCTGGGTTGGTCGTTCCTTTCTGAGCTTGTTCCCACCTCAGTGCTAGTCGCCTGGCTGTCCGCCGAGCCGTTGCAGTTCGCGACGTAGCGAGGTTCTCTCCGTGGGCGACTTCCAGGGCCTGATCGGCCGGTCGCCGACGTCCTCCCGGGCCGACGGCGCAGCGGAACCGCTCGCCGGGGACGCCCCGGCCGTGCACGTGGTCGCTCCGCAGGGTGGTCCGCACGAGGAGGCGGGCAACCGGCACCGGATCCAATCCATCCCCGTGCTCGCCTTCGAACACCTTCGTCCCGCAGCGGCGGTCGCCAGGGGCCACCGGCCCGATGGCGGAGGTGCCCCAGAAGCAAGGAAGGCGGTGGACCCGATGGCAGGGGAGAAGGTGGAGGTCGTCGTGGTGGGAGCCGGTCTGGCCGGCCTGGCCTGCGCGCTCGACCTGACGGCGGCCGGGCGGGACGTCCTGCTGGTGGAGGCCGCCGACGAGCCGGGCGGCCGGATGCGCACCGACGTGGTGCGGGGCTTCCGGCTCGACCGCGGCTTCCAGGTGTTCAACACCGCCTACCCGCAGGTCAGACGGCGCCTGGACCTGAAGCCGCTGCGGCTGCGGCCGCTCACCTCCGGGTTCCTGCTCGCGGGCGTCGACGGTGCGCGCCGCGTGGTGGACCCGACCCGGCACCCGGGCGGGATCGCCGACCTGCGGCCGGGCCGGACGCTGTCCCTGCGCGACACGGTGGCGCTGGGGCTGCTCGCCGCCTGCGACACGGTCCTGCCCGCCGCGGTCCTGAAGCGGGCTCCCGAGACGAGCACCGTCCGGGCGCTGCGCCGCGCGGGCGTGTCGCAGCGCGCCGTCGACGAGGTGCTCGCCCCGTTCCTCGCCGGGGTGTTCCTGGAGGACCGGCTGGAAACGTCCAGCCGGCTGTTCCATCTGGTGCTGCGCAGCATGGTGCGCGGAACCCTCTGCCTCCCGTGGGACGGGATCGGCGCGGTGCCACGGCAGCTGGCGGACCGGCTGCCGGCCGAGCGGCTGCGGTTCGGGCTGCGGGTGGAGCGGTTGACGGCGCGCGGGGTGGCCCTGGCGGACGGTACCGAGTTGCGGTCCAGGGCCGTCGTGGTGGCGACCGGGGCCGCGCAGGCCGCCCGGCTGCTGCCGGGTCTCGGGGTTCCGGCGGCGCGGGCGGTGAGCACGTTCTATCACGCGGCGCCCGTCAGCCCGTTGCGCGAGCCGACGCTGGTCGTCGACGCCGGCCGGCAGGTGCTGAACACGGTGGTGCTCTCGGAGGTGGTGCCCTCGTGCTCACCGGACGGCCGTGCGCTCGTGTCGACATCGGTCCTGGGGATCGGGGCTGACGAGGAACGCGTCCGGCGCCGGGCGGGCGAGCTGTACGGCACGGACGCGGCGCAGTGGGAGCCGCTGGCCGACTACCGCATCGCGGAGGCGCTTCCGGCCGGCCCCGCCCCGCTGCCGCTCAGCCGCGGCACCCGGTTCTCGCCCGGCCGGTACGTGTGCGGGGACCACCGGGCCACCGCCTCGGTACAGGGGGCGTTGGCATCGGGGGCTCGCGCGGCCCGGGAGGTGGCCCGGGACCTGGCCGGTCCGTGCCGGTGATCGACCCCCGCCGAGGCACCGGGTCCGTACCTCGACGCTGCGCGAACGGTGCGACTGGTCGGCCGGCCCTGCGCCCGGCGACCACTGGGTCAGCGGCACCGTGCAGCGCACTGGGAGGCAGGGTCGGTGGTCACCGCCGGACCAGGACTGCTGGTGCACGTACTCGCAGGCGTGGACATCGGGGAAGTACGTCCACGGGCTGACGGTGACCGCGCCGGAGAAGGCGAAGCGGGGGTGTGGGGTGGGGGGTGTGGTCATGACGGTGCGGGCCCGCCAGCAGAGGCGGGCCCGCACCGTTGTCCCTTCAAGGCGAGGGGGGATCAGTCCTTGAAGGTGTCCTTGAGGTGTTCACCGGCCTGCTTGAGGTCGCCCTTGACCTTGTCGGCCTTGCCTTCGGCCTCCAGGCGCTCGTTGCCGGTCGCCTTGCCGACGCCTTCCTTCACGGCGCCCTTGATCTTGTCGCCGGTGTTGGCGGCCTTGTCGTCCAGCCCCATGGTCATCGCCTCCTGCGTCGAGTGCTCCGGTGTCCTGCACACCCCGCCTGCCCGGATCGGTCCGGGGCATGCCCGTGAATTCGGTGCGCATGGTCCGGGATGTCGGGGGCAGTCGTGGCGCCGAGACCCTGATCGTCGTGGAGGTTGCCGTGGTTCCCCTTCTGCTGGTGCTGCTGCTGGTCGTCATCCTGTTCGGCGCGGGCTTCGCCCTGAAGGCCCTGTGGTGGGTGGCCGTCGTGCTGCTCGTGTTCTGGCTGCTCGGGTTCTTCGCCCGCGGCGCGCACCCCTCGGGGGGCCGACGCCGCTGGTACCGCTGGTAGCAGCCGCGACACGACGAGCGGGCCCTGGACCACCAAGGCCTGCTCCGACCGGGCGGCCGCCCGATCGGACGTAGGAGAAGCCGGTTCTGAAAGGTGCGGACATGACCACGACCCTGCTGTTGTTGCTGGCCCCCCTCGCCCTGGCGGCCATCCTGGCCGCGACGGCGCCACCGACCGCCCTCCACCGCGCCCGCCGGGCGGCGGCGCGCACCGTGGTGCCCGCACGGTCCCACCGCCCCAGGCATGCCCGTACCGGGCGCTGAGCGGACCGACGAACCCCACCCAGCTGCCAGTTTCGGCGAGGTGGCGGCCGGCCAGCCGAAGCGCCGGCGGCAGCCCGCCCGACCGCATCGCCGGGGGCCGCGCCTGCTCCTTGCCCCCGTGCGCCAGGTCCGCAGTGGTCGAGCAGGACTTGCGCGGCCGGGTGCACCCGGCTGTCCGGGGCGGTTGACGTTCCTGGCTACGACCAAGACCTTGTTGCGCAGGCCCGTCACTACAACGAGATCGCTCCCGCCGCGGCCCTGTGGTCGTTGGATCGCGCGGTCGATGCCTGGGCGGCATCGGTAACTGCCGCTCTCGAAGGCGGGGTTGTCCTGCGGCATGCCACCCGCGGAGTTCAGCGTGCCGAGGATGTCGCGCGCAACAACGCCCACGACGGGCACCACCATGCCTGGGACATCGACCGTATCCTGCAGTGCACCTGACGGTACGTCTGAGCTGCGTGAGAGCTCGCGATCACGAGCGGTCGTGGCTGGAGCCGTGAGGCCTCATCGACTGCCAGGGCAATCGAGTGTCCCTGGCGCGCCGCCCCAAGGCAGAATGATCGTATGGCGACTTGAAGAGCACCGGCCGGCCGGAAGTCCTGGCGCAAGAGGGGAGAGGGCTGGTCCGTCCGCGATGGTGACCGCTGGATCTGCGTCGTGTGCCACGAGCCTGTCCGCTCATACCGGTACCGCTTCCATCCGCCCGAGTCCTCCAGCTTCGAGCGTTGCATCGGGTTCGCGTGGTGCTCGGGGTGCCGGATCTACTCGGCCAACATGGTCCACGTTCCTCGTAAGCAGTCTTTGGTCGACGCCCTTGCCTCGCTGCCGGCCGATGAGCGCGACCAGTTGCGCCGAAAGGAGGTCGCACTGGTCGATTATCTCGACAGCCGGGGCCTGGGCCAGCACTGACCCGAGTCTCCATGCTGGGCCGTCGCGTTCGGCGCCAACGACGTACTCCGGGCGGATCTCGGCCAGTCACCTCGTCAGCGGAGACAGCGAGTACGGCCACTTGATCCGCTCGGCGATCACCGGCGCCGGCATCGTCGGCCACTCGTTCGACAAGCCTCTGATCTGCGGCTCGAAGGCGTCCGCTACCCGTCCGCGCGGGAACCGTTCGTACTTCGGCGGCCCGCACCGGGTTCCGGGCCACCCCCAGCCGCCGTGTGACACCGAGTGCGGCGACCTGCCCCGTCGCAGGTCGCCGACTCGATGGGGCGGCCACGGCTTCAGGATCGAACTGCCGCAGTCAGCTCCGGGAAGGTGACGCCGGTCGACTCTTCGGCGACGGTCCACAGACGGCGGGCGGTGGCCGGGTCGCTGGCCGCTGCCGACCGGCCGACCAGGCAGGGGGCGCCGCGCAGCTCGAACATGCCGTCGGGACCGACGTAACTCGCGCCGGGAAGGGGGCCCAGGTCAGCGACAACACCCTCGACCAGTACCTGGTGCGCCTGCGCCGCAAGCTGCGGGAAGCGGGCAGCGAACGCGGCATCCAGACGGCGCGCGGCGTGGGTTACCGCTTCGCATGAGGACCATGAGAGCCCCTGCGACGTTGCGTGGCCGCCTCGCCCTGCTCGCGCTGGTCACCACCGCCATCTGGGTAGTCGTCCTCACCGCCGTCTTCAACGTGGAGCTGGGCGCGCATCTGCGTCAGCAGGCCGACGACTTGGTGCGCACCCGCGCGGCGGCGGTGGCCGCGACCCTGGAGGCCGGGCCGGACGGCCAGATCGTGGAGCACGAGCCGGCCGACGACACGGCACTCGACGTCGGCATCTGGATCTACCAGGGCGACACGGCCATCCAGCGCCCCAGCGCGTCGAACGCGCTCCAGAAGCGGGCTGACGGCCTGGCCGGCAACGGAAAGGCCTTCACGGACACACCCGAGCCGCACGCCTTCCGGCTGTACGCGCTGCCCGTCATAGCGGGGGACCGCCAGGTGGGCACCGTAGTGGCTTCGGTCGGCCTGGACGCCTACCGCGGCACCGCCCGGTCGGTACTGGCCGCCTCGATCGGGCTCTGCGTCCTGCTGCTCGCCGGCGTCTACCTGGTGACCCGGACGGTGGTCGGCCGGGCCCTGCGGCCGGTGGGCGACATGAGTGCCCAGGCCGCCGAGTGGAGCGAGCACGGCGCTGCCCGCAGGTTCGGCGCCGACGGACGCCTGGCCGAACTCGCGGGGCTCGCCGGCAATCTCGACCAACTCCTCGACCGCCAAGCCGCGGTGCTGCGGCACGAGCAGCAGCTGACGGCCGAACTCTCCCACGAACTGCGCACCCCCCTGGCCAGGATCACCGCCGAGACGGACTGGCTCAGCGCCCGTCCCCGCAGTGCCGATGACCAGCGCACCTCGCACGAGGCCATCGCCGCCGCCGCGGCCCAGATGCAGCGGATCTGCGAGACCCTCCTCTCCGAGGCCCGCACCCGCACCGACCCGGTGCCCGGCCGCTGCGTGGTGGACGACGTGGCCCGCGCTCTGGCGGAACGCAGTCGGCAGGAGCGTCCTGAGGTGCCGCCCATCACCGTGGTCGGCACCGGCACGACAGCGGGCGTGCCCGCCGCGCTCATGGAGCGCATCTTGGCGCCACTGCTCGACAACGCCCTCCGATACGCGGATCACCGCATCACCGTGGAGACCCAACGGCAGCCCGGCGGGGTGCTGGTGGCGGTGGCCGACGACGGTCGAGGCGTGCCCGAGACAGTGGGGGCGGCCGTCTTCGAGGCCGGCCGCCGCGCCCACCCGGACGACGGCCACGACGGTGCCGGCCTCGGCCTCCCGTTGGCCCGCCGGCCCGCGCGCGCGGCCGGCGGCGACATCACCCTCGGCCACTCGTCCGGCGGCGCGAGGTTCGTGGTGATGCTGCCCGCGGGCTGACGGTAGTGGCTGTAGCGGCTGTAGCCGAGGGCCGACCTCGGTCCGGGCAGGGGCAATCAACTCCCTTGCCGTGTTCAGGTCGCCGGGTTCGCGATCAGCTCGATGCGGTCGTGTCCGCCAACTGCGCCCGGTCGACGCGGCCGTCCGGCGCTACGCGTGCGGGGACCACTGGGCCACGGGCTCGGTGTAGGGCGAGCTCGCCCCCGGCGCGCTCGCCGCCCGGGAGGGTGCTGGCCGACCCGGGCGGGCACGGGGGCTGACGGCCCGTCACGGTGGCACCCGAGTGACTTCCGGAACGGCTCAGGGCGGTGCTTGGCCGCGGGCCCGTTCGGCGGCCAGGACCTCGGACAGGCCGGTCAGCCGGCGCAGGCCGGCGGCGGCCTGCGCGGTCCGGTGGTTGGCGGCGAGGAGGTCGTGGTGGCGGTGGACGAAGGCCCAGTAGCCGGTGGTGAACGGGCAGGCCCGGTCGCCCAGGCGTTCGGTGGGCCGGTAGCGGCAGGGGCCGCAGTGGTCGCCCATCCGGTGGAGGTAGGCGCCGCCCGACGCGTAGGGCTTGGTGGTGACGAGGCCCCCGTCGGCGAACTGCGACATGCCGACGACGTTGGCGGTCATCACCCAGTCGTAGCCGTCGACGAAGCACCGGTGGAACCAGCCGGTGAGCTCACGCGGGTCCCAGCCGTGCTGGAGCGCCCAGTTGCCGAGCACCATCAGCCGGGGGATGTGGTGCACCCAGCCGTGGTCGCGGACCTCCGCCAGGACGCGGGAGAGGCAGCGGGCTGTGACGGCGTCGGCGTCGAGGTCGCGGAACCAGGCGGGCAGCGGCTCGTGGTGGCCGAGGCGGTTGGCGTTCCGGTAGTCCTCGCCCAGGTGCCAGTAGAGCTGCCAGACGTACTCGCGCCAGCCGGCGATCTGCCGCACGAAGCCCTCGGCGCTGTTGAGCGGCACCCGTCCGGCCCGGTAGGCGGCCTCGGCCGCGCGCACGCACTCGCCGGGGTCGAGCAGGCCGAGGTTGAGCGGGACGGAGAGCGCGCTGTGGGCCATCCAGGGGTCGGCGTCCAGCATGGCGTCCTCGTACCGGCCGAAGTCGGCGAGGCGGTGGGCGACGAAATGCGCGAGCGCCCGTTCGGCCTCCGAGCGGGTCGCGGCGAAGCGGCGCGGGCCGTCCCGCCCGACGAAGGCGACGTCCCCGTCCCGCTCCCAGCGGTCGAGGTCAGCCCGGACACCCTCGTCGATGTCGTCCTCCTCGGGTTCGAACGGCGGCGGCAGCGGCAGCGCGGCGACTCCCTTCGGCGGCGGTTCGCGGTTGTCCCGGTCGAGGTTCCAGCGGCCGCCCGCCGGGCTGCCGTCCGGTTCCAGCAGCAGGTGCTCGGCGCGGCGCACTCGGTGGTAGAAGTCCTCCAGCAGCAGCCGCCGCTGACCGGGTCCGCCCGCCCAGCGGCGGAAGTCGGCGAACGGGACGAGGAAGCCGCGCGGCGGCAGCACCGTCACCCGGGGGAGTGCTTCGACCAGGCCGAGCGCCGCCCGCGAGGTCGGGTGGCAGACCGTCACCCCACGCCGGCCCGCCGCCCGGGCCAGGCCCTCCCGGTAGGTGTCCGCCTGCACGTACCGCACCCGGTCCCCGTGCTCGGCAGCGGCGTGGCGCATGGCCGACAGCACCAGGTGGGCCTTGGCCCGGTGGAACCGCCTCCGGCGCAGCACGGACCGGGCTTCGATCATCACCAGCGGGGCGTCCGCGTCCGGACCGTCCGCCGCCGGCTCGAGGAAGTGCGGCCCGAGCTGGTCGCCGAAGAGCCAGTGCGGGCGCGGCGCGCTCACGCCGGACGCTCGGGGAGGCCGGCCCGCGCCACCGAGCCCGCCAAGGCCCCGGGCGCGTCGACACCGGCCCCTCCCGCGTGGCGGTGGCGCCAGTAGGGGTTGTCGCGCGGCAGCTTGCCGCTCACCCGGCCGTACATGCCGAAGGTGGCGATCACCAGTCCCATGGCGAAGCTGAACAGCACGTTCTGGATGTGGAAGGCCAGGATGTTGGCCGAGGAGTCGAGCACGGCGAGGTTGACGAAGCCGCTGAGGAAGAACAGCGTGCCCACCGTGATGTTGATCGTCGAGGCGGTGTTCCCACCGACCACCGCGCCGCCGACCAGGACGACGGCCGTGACCACCGACACCAGGCTGAGCAGCCCGTTGCTGGACAGACCGGCGATCGTCTCCCCGGAGGTGCTGAAGAAGGCCAGCCCGTTCGCGAAGCCGAGGAAGCCGAAAACGAACAGGGCCGCGCCGCACAGACCGGCGCCGAAACGGTAGACCTGGGACAGGCGGTGGTCGACCGGCAGTTCATCGCGCAGTTTCATGGACCGCTCCCTAGCTCGAGGACCCGACGGGCGCACAGCGCGCCGCCTATCCCCAAGCATCGGCCGGATCCGTGCACCGGAAGAGTTGCAGCGGTATTGCATCGGATCTGCCTGCCGAAACGCTGCGCACACGGTTGGGCGGGGGCCCGGCGTACGGAGTCGCTGCACTGTGGCAAGGGGGTGAACCGGCGCACGCGAACCCGATCAGGTCCGAGGAGCGCACCGAGGGCACCACCAGGGCTCTCCGGGCGGCGGCCCCCAGTTCCAGCTCGGCCGCTCCACCGTCCACGACCTCATCGGCGCCCGCCGCCTGCCCTCGGTGACCACCGGCCGCACCCGCCGCGTCCCGGCTGCGGCCGTCCGGACGTTCGTCGCCGAGCGCGCGGAGGTGGCGGCCTGATGGCCAAGCGCAACCCACGGCGCGGGGCAGCATCACCCGACGACGGTCGGGTCGGCCTTCGCATCGGCGACGAATGCCGCGAAATCCAGCGTCACGCCAGGTCCTTGCGCATCAGCGTGCACATCGTCTCGTAGCGCCGGACCGAGCCGTCCTCGGCCACCACGTCCCAGGAGTCCGGCTCGCGGCCGAACGCCTGGTAGCCCAGACGCTCGTAGAGGGCGCGGGCGCGCGGGTTGTCCTCCTCGACGCCGAGTTGGGCGCGGGTCAGGCCCCGGGCGGCGATCCGCTGCTCGGCGGAGCGGATCAGCAGCGTGCCGATGCCGCAGGACCGCAGGGCCGGGTGGACGCCGAGCTGCCAGAGTGTGCCGGCGCCGGGCTTGACGGTGTAGTCGACGGCGCCGACCGCCACCGGGAGCCCCACCGGTGTGCAGACCGCCAGGTAGTCGATCTCGCCGGCTTCGGCGCGGCGGATCTGGTCGGCGAGCTGGCGCACGTGCATGGCGTCGCCGGCCCACCCGCAGGACGGCAGGTCCGCGGGGGTCAGGTCGCGGACCGACAGCTGCAGCCTGATCTCGGTCATCGGTGCATCCCCTCGACTCCAACAGCGGCCGTCTCCCATTTCAGCAAGGCAGTCCCCGTGCCGTCCAAGGGGTTTCGGAGCGGCCCCGACGTCAGCTGGAAGAGCTGGCGGCTCGCGCTCGGGGCTGGGCACGGCGAAGTTCGGGGCGGCCCGGGCGTGCTGGCGAAAGCGAATACTCCTCATGGCCCGGCGAGCCCCCGGGGGAACCGGTAGCCCGAGCATGCAGGAGCCGGCCGGCCTAAAGTTCGAAGTCTCTCGCGGCGTCGTCCCACTGGAGGCTGCGGAGACCATGATCGGCGTCCTCGCCTGAGGGGATGCCGGGAGTGGCCTGGAACCACACGACGGTCAGTGCGGAGTGGTACAGCACCGGATTCCGGTCCGGGCCGATCGGCTGAGAGGTGAACGACCCAACGCAAGTCACAGCAGGCAACTGTTCGACCGGGCCGAAGCCACCCGCAGGAAGGTCTGGCAACTCCCGGACCGGCGCGACCAGGTGCACGGGAACCGAGGGACGATCCTTCTCGACGCTCCTGACCAGGCGCTCCAGCTTGAGATCGTTCCAGCGCGGGAACGGGTACCCCTCCAACATCCCGCCATATGTCGAAGACAGTCGCACATCCGAGAGCTCGATCGAGCGGCCGGACGTGAGAACTACGTGTGCCAGTGCCATAGCCCCAACCTACCGGCGCAGCAGGCCCAGCCATGCCACCCAGGACGACCTGCACGACATGCCGGAGCGGATGGGCCCGGGGACGGTCTTTTCGATCCACGCTACCGCGCCGACCCGGCTGCACCCGCCGCGCGGCATGCGCCGGGCGGCGGCCTACGGCGAGAGTTACTCCGTGCACGGGGACGTGGACTGACACTGCGCCAGGCCCGCCCGAGGCCGGGGCCGGGGCCCCGCGGGGTCCCGGGTCAGAAGGTGCTCCAGAACCCGCAGTCGTGCTCGGCACCGACATCGACCGTGCGGGCCGCGCCGGGGGCGAAGAGCCGGGTGTCGTCCCCGTCGGAGTCGCGGAAGCGCGGCCAGGGGTGCCCGGTGGCGGCGAAGCCGGACCACGCGGCGATCATCTCCGCGGAGAGGCCCTGCTGCTGCGGGGTGAGGGTGGCCGGCCAGGTGGTGAGGTCGAAGAGGTACGGCAGCTCGGAGCCGTGGTACGCACCGTACGGGAACCCGGTGGGGAGTTTGGGCTCCACGGGGGCCGTGCGGTCCGCGAACTCGTAGGTGTAGAGCCTGGTGTGGCGTTCCATCAGCTTCTCGCCCGCCAGAGTGGGGCAGGACCAGATGCGGTCGGTGGCCACCGTCGCCCAGGCGACGGCGGGCGACGGGAACGCGCCGACCGGGTACTGCGCGGCGACGGCGGCGGCCCGGTCGCCGAAGGCGGCGGTGAGCAGTTGCCGGTAGCGGTCCTCGGTGATCGGCCAGCCGGTGTTCAACGCGGCGGCCCAGCCGCGGTGTTCGTCCCGGTTGCCGCCTTCCAGGATCGGGACCCGGTGGAAGGCGCCCGCCCGCAGCGCGGCGGCCGGCTCCGCCGGCAGCAGCGGGGTGTCGTACGCGGGCTTGGCGAACCGGCCGCCGGGGCGGCCGGCCAGGTCCGCCCGGAGCAGGTCGGCGGCCGGCGCGCGGCGCAGGCAGTCCAGGTCGGTGCAGCCGACCGCGCCGGCGAAGGCACTGCCGGTGGCCTCCACCTGCGCCCGATCGGTCCAGGGCGACCCTGCGGCCATGCCGGGGAAGAACAGGTTGCCCGGATAGTTGATCAGGCAGGACCCGCTCTGGATCAGTGCCTTGTCGAAAAGCCCGGCGGCCGACGGCGAGGTGAGCTGGGAGCAGACGCTCATGCCGCCCGCGGACTGCCCGGCCAGTGTGACGTTGTGGGGGTCGCCGCCGAACGCGGCCGCGTTGCTGCGCACCCAGCGCAGCGCGGCTTGCTGGTCGGCGAGCCCGAAGTCGCCGGAGCCGGCCAGGCCCGGGTAGCCGAAGCCGCCGAGGATGCCGAGCCGGTAGTTGACCGTCACCACGACGACGTCGCCGTCCACGACCATCCGGTGCGGGTCGTAGTCGCTGCCGGCGCCGGTGCTGAAGCCGCCGCCGTGCAGCCAGACGATCACCGGTCGGCGCCCGGCCCGGACCGGGGTGGTGACGTTCAGGTAGAGGCAGTCCTCGCTGCCGAGCAGCTGCTTCTCGGTGGACTGCAGGCACGGGCTGCCGGGAGTGGACACCGGCCGGATGCCGGACCAGGCCGTCACCGGCTGCGGGTCGCGCCAGCGCAGGTCGCCGACCGGCGGGGCGGCGTACGGGATGCCCTGGAAGCTGCGGTAGCCGTTCTGCGAACTGCCGCGCACCAGGCCGGAGTCGGTGGCGACCACGGTGCCGGCGGGTCGGCCGGCTGGATCCGCCTGGTCGGCGGCCTGAGCCGGTTCCATTGGTAAGCCCAGTATCGCCAGGGCGGCAGCGGCCACGAAGATCGGAAGTCGTACACGCGCCATCGCGCATCCCCCTTGTCAGGTTCGACCTGCCAACGAGTTCTGACGCTACAGGTGTATCACTTCGGAGGGCAATGGATTTCCGGCACCCGAGACGGGTGCGGCCGCCGGGGCAGGTGCGCGCTCAGGCCGTCGTACGTGCTGCGGGCCGCCGGAACAGCTCGACCAGGCGGTGGTGCAGGATCGCCAGCGCGGCCTCCCCGTCGCGCTGGCCGCCCAGCACGCTGGACCCGAGGCCGTTGGCCGTGGCCAGCAGCTCGCCCGCCGTCAGCTCCGGGTCGAGGGCGGAGCTCACCTCGCCCGCCTCCTGGGCGCTGCGGATCTGCTTGGCCAGGAAGGATTCGAGCATGTCCGGATAGGTGGTGCCGTGCTGCTCGGCCAGCTTGGGCTCACTGAGCACCAGCGTGTAGTAGGCCGCGTAGGTGCGGGTGATCCGGCGGCTCTCGTGGTCGGTGGGCAGCAGGCTGGAGAGGATCGCGGTGACGGTGTTGCGCGGGGTGGCCGGGCTGCCGGCGGCCGCGATCCAGCGCTGCATCCGGACCTGCAGCTGGGCGCTCAACCGCGCCAGTGCGTCCATCAGCAGCTCATCCTTGGTGTGGAAGTAGTACTGCACCTGACGCAGCGACACTCCGGCCTCAGCCGCCACCGTCCGCATGCTCGCCGCCTGCAGCCCCTGGGTGTCCGCGATCCGCAGCAGAGCCTCGGCGATCCGGGCGCGCCGCTGCTCGTGGTCAACGCGAGTGGACACTTCTGGGTACCTCCATGAACCGATACAGCTGTATCCTCAGGGCTCCGCCTAAGAGCGCGTTAGAACGTCAGGGCGTCAGCGAACGGTTGAGGTTACCAACCCCTCCGGGGCCGACGCGGTGTGCCCCGGGACGGAAACCGCAGGCTGGGGCCGGTGTGAACGCGCTGCTGCGACCGACCCGCTACCGGCTGACAGGCAGTCAGGTGGCCGGGACCGTCCCAGTGCAGCCGGTCGACCAGCTCGACTGGGCCGGTAGTTCGGCCACCCGCGCAGCCAGCGCGCGCCTCGGCCCTGGTGCGGGTGCGGCGGCCGGGATCACCCGCGCACGCTCGCAGCGCACCCGCAGCGAGTTCGACGCCACCCGCTGTCCGGGGAACCCGCCGTCGCGTGGGCCCCAGTCGGCCGGGGCGTCGGACCGCACGCAGGCCCCGTCGAATCTCCGAGCCGCTCGGAGCCGGAACCGGGGTCGCTGCAGGCCCGGGGCGGGCTCGAGAAAGCCGCCCGCGAGTAGTCCGTGACTTCGTGGACCACACTCGGCCGCCGGTTCGGCGGCCTACCGGACCTCCACCCTGAGGGCCGGTAGGAAGTACTGATGGTTGTGGAGGAGGACACGGCCGCTCACGGGCAGGGGCGTCCTGACAGACCGTTGAACAGGGCCTGCGCATAGGCGCGTGTCGGGGCGGCGAAGGTGCCGTACTGCCAGAGGTAGCCGGCCCTCAGACCGGCGCGGGCGTGGTCGGCGAACACCGGGCAGAGCTCGGAGGGCGGGGCCACGAACTCGCCGGCCGACAGGAATGCGGCGGGTTCCCTCACACCGGTGCGGTTCTTCGCCGCGGCGAGGCCGGCGATCCAGTCGCGGGGGACGGCACCGCCGTAGTCCTGGAGGTTGAGCCGGCGTACCACTTGGTTGCCGTGGGCGCGGTAGACCTCCTCCAGGCAGCTGATCCACCACGACATCCGGTCGTACGGACACAAGGTGATGACGCCGCCGGTGCTGACCGGGGCAAGGGCGGCAACCATGGTGGCGATGGTGCTGGCGCGGACGTCCTCCTCGCAGTCGAAGTCGAAGCCGTCCACGCCCGTCCACTGAGCGACGGCCTTGAAGTTCGTCACCAGCAGCGGGCCCTTGTTCTGGTCCAGGAGGTCCTGGATGTGCTGCCAGTCCTCGGGAGTGGGCGGTCCGCCGGAGCCGATCGAGAACAGGATGGTACGGAAGCCGCCGGCCCGCAGGCCCTTGATGAGGTCGGGGAATGCGGGGTCCTGTACGTCCTTCTACCGGTAGACGATGCGGCCTTCCCGGGCGATCACGTTGTCGCCCAGGTACAGGTCGCCGCTCGGGTGCACGTGCAGGGTGAACGGGACCAGGCTGGTGAAGCCGGAACCGGACAGGTCTCTGAGTGCCTGCCGGTTCTTGGCGTTGTCGTCAGTATCGAACAGACCCATGGCGTACAGGCCGATGTCGTAGTCGGACGTCATGCCGAAGCCGCCTGCCGTGGATGGAACAAGTCGCTGCGACGCTAACCAGGACCCGCGCACGCACCCGGGCGACGCGTCGAGGAGACGGCCGCAAGCACCGGATCGGGCGAGGCCGACCGGGCCCGGTACCGCAGACCCTTCGGTCCACAGGCCCTCTCCAGCAGACCCTTGCGGACGACGCGTCGTGGCGGCCGGGTCGGGCTGCGGCCCGCTGTCCGACGCCGCGTCGGGCAGGGCCAGGTTCATGGCGGCCGCGAGCTCGGCGGCCGCCACGTCATCGGGGACACGGCCGGCGGGTTCGTCGTCGGACCGGGCGGGCTCGGACGCGTCGGACACGGCGGTCTTCTCCATGGCTGCGATGTGGACAGGCTCAGGAACCCGGACTGTGACTGGGACCGGGACTGGCTCGGCCGGGGCCGGATCGGCCGGGCCGTGGGCTGTCGGCCCGGCGGCCGCCACCAGTTCCACCGCTTCCGACCGGGGGAGCCGTCGCTTCGCCGACGACCGCCTTTCCCGAGATCCGAGATCAAGGCCGTGGAGCGGGCCGCCTTCACTGAGTAACGTCGCGAGCGCTACATCGCCCAGATCGCCAACGTCGGTCAGTTCTCGGCCTGTCCCTGGCCGCCGAGTACGAGCCCCTTCGCGTTACCAATGGGCGGGTACAGACCCGCGGTGCCGCCTACCTGTCCGGTTCCCGGCTCTACCGGCCTGGGCCAGATCGCACCACCGGTGAGAGCGATCTGGCACCCAGCCCCGGCCGGGCCGTGCGACACTGGCGATCATGACTGACCACCGCACTCTCTCGATGCCCTTCTCCGAGCCGACCACCAGCGCTCCCGCACCTGTCCAGTCCGGCAGGCGGCCGGCGCCGGTCGAGCAGGGCGCCGACTTCCGCCAGCCGCCCGGCGAGACCGCGGCCGTGCCCGCTCCGGTCCGCCGCCCCGTCTCGCCCGGCGGGCTGGCCTTCTCCGACCCGGACCACCGGATCTGACCGGGCCCTCCGTCGGGCCGTAAGCCGCTGACCTGCGACGGTTCCAGGAATCGGCCCTCGAACGAGGGTCGAGAGCAGAACTCCGCGCCGCTTACCTGCGGCCCTGCCAGCCGTCCGTCGCCTGTCCGGCCTGGGGCCTCCGAGGAGCCGTAGGCGAATCGAGCCCAGGAGCCCCGCCCCGCTCGGACACTTCGGCCCGACACCACGCGAACTGGACCTGCCGGCGACAGCCCGGCTTCTGCCGCTCGTAGACGTCCGACACGGCGGGCAGGCACCGCACCGCGCTGATAGCGGAGTGCGCACCGGCCCAGGAGAGTGTCACAGTCACTGCCGTGACCTTGATGAACGTGCTCGTCGACTTCGCCCGAACCGGCCGGATCGGTCCTCTTCACTGCGGGATGTCTCTGACCGAGGCTGAAGACCTGCTCGGCCCGGGACGCCCGCACCCCGCCCACCTCATGAAGGGGCCCGATATCGACGGCTACCCCTACTCCTGGAACGGGCTACGACTGGTGGTCACGCAGCGGGCCGTCAGTGGCATCTGGATCGACCTCTGGCCTGGTTCGACCGCCAAACTCCCACCGCTCGTCCTACCCGATTCCGAGTCCTTCGAGGCCACCGTGCTCCGCGAGGAACTGGTCACTGCCCTCGACGCCGCTGGCTGCCACCACGAGGTCAATCCTGGCCTGACCTTCGGCGAGCAGTCGAGTATTTTCACCCAGCCTGCCGAGGTCTGCGCTGTGTTCAGCCTGCCTGGCCGGGACCGTTCCGTTCCGCACCACGATCAGCACTACTTCGACGTGATGCACAAGCACACGGCTTGACATCACCCAGGCCCCCGGCCACCCGCCGCGGATCATCATCGGCTACGTCGGCGCCCACCTGACCAACACCAACACCGAGACAGAGCAGCCGCTGCTGTCAGCCCGGGGGCCGTGGCAGTGAAGTTCCCGGGTGTGATGGGCGACTCGTTCCTGGTTTCCAGTCGCTGGGAGGGCGGCTGTCAGGCGCGTCGCCGCTGCCTCGGACGTGATCACAGCACCGGAACTCCTCGGCGCTTGGGTGTGTCTAGCGACCGGTGTATCTCACGGGGTGTGAGTTAGCGGCGGCCGATGGAGAGTCGGCCGGCGACGGGCGGGATTCCGTCGACCACGGCGAGGGTCTGGGTGGCGTCGTTGACGTTGGCGGTAGTGGTGATCACATGGAGCGGGACGCCGCTGCCGTCGCAGATCAGAGGGCGAGGGAGAACGGCTACTTCGGCGGCTTCGCTGACTGCCGGCCCGCTGCGGGCGCGAACCCGGGCTCGATGAGATCGAAGATTTCCTCCACTGTGGCCAGCGGGTTCTCAGCGTCCCGGGCCAGGGAGTAGGCGTCCAGGGTGAAGCGGGCGAGCGCACGACAGGCGGTGGCGGACGTGGGTGCCTCGGGGTCTGAGGCGATGGCGGAGACGAGGGCCTGCTCGTGCCGCGCCTGCATCTGGGAGGCGTAGCCGCGCAGCGCGGCCGAGCCTTCGACGAGGGTCCAGAACGAGATGGATTTCGGTGTGGAGAACCATCGGGCGGCGTTGAGCGCCTCGGCGCGCAGTGCGTTGAGCAGTGACTGATCGGGGCTCCGGTTCGCCACGGCGCCGACCAGGCGTTCTTCGTGGTGTTCGTCCTGGTCGAAGACCAGTGCCTCCTTCGAGGCGAAGTGTGCGAACACGGTGGTCACGGCGACGTCCGCTTCCGCTGCCACCTCGCGCATGCCCACCTCGTCGTAGCCGTGTGCCGTAAAGAGGCGCAGCGCGACCTCCGCGATGTGGTTCCGCGTCGCCGCCTTCTTGCGCTCCCGGCGCCCTGCCTTCGAATCCATCGGACCAGGGTAGCAAGGCCTACCGTGTTATGAAGTCATAACGCGTTAGCGTTATGGTTCGCGCATGACTGCCACCGAAGTGCTCATCGTGGGAGCCGGCCCGACCGGCCTGATCACGGCTGCGGCCTTGGCCCGAAAGGGGGTGAAGGTGCGCATCGTCGATGCTCAACCCGGGCCGCAGATCGGGAGTCGGGGCAAGGGCGTCCAGCCGCGCACGCTCGAACTCCTGGACGGCTTCGGTGTGGCAGGGCGCCTGCTCGCCGCCGGACGGTCCCGCCTGGTGATCCGGTACGTAGACCCCGACGGCAGCGTGCACGAGCACGACATGACCAAGGGTGTCGAGCCGACACCGACCACACCGTTCGCCCGCCCGCTGGTTCTGCCGCAGTGGCGACTCGAAGAAACCCTGCGTGACCTGCTCGCGGGGTACGGCGCCAGGGTCGAGTTCGGCACGAGCCTGACCGGCATGCGGCTCGGCGATGACGACGTCACTGTCGAACTCTCCTCGGGCGAGCGCGTGCATGCTGGATGGCTGGTCGGCGCGGACGGCGGGTCCAGCACCGTCCGCAAGCTCGCGGGCGTGTCGTTCCTCGGGGTGACCCGCAACGAACAGCAGATGCTGCTCGGGGACTTCCGCCTCGACGGCATCGACCGTGACTGGTGGCACGCCCGTCGCCGATCCGGTGGTCAGCGCCTGTCACTGGTGCCGCTGCCCGCGACTGATTCGTTCGTGCTCCAGGCCGAGATCGACGAGAGCGACGACGACATCGAGCCGACACTCGCCGCCTATCAGGCTCTCGTCGACGACGCCTACGGCCGCGGAATCGTCACGCTCCGCGAAGCCCTGTGGACCTCGCGCTGGCGCTACAACGAGCGGATGGTCGACCGCTACCGCATCGGGCGCATCCTCCTCGCCGGAGACGCCGCACACGTCCACGCACCCGCGGGCGCCCAGGGCATGAACACCGGCATCCACGACGGGATCAACCTCGGGTGGAAACTGGCCGCGGTCCTCAACGGCGCGCCCGAGCCGCTGCTGGACACCTACGAGCAAGAACGGCTGCCGATGGCCGCAGCCGTGCTCGGCCTTTCCAAGGAGCTGCTGACGCGCTTCGCGCGGTTCGAGGACTCCGACCTCGATGCGATGTCCGGCCTGGGGATCACCTACCGTGGCGGCCCGCTCAGCCCACTCTGGGACGGCGCCGGCCCGCACCCGGGCGACCGCAGCCCCGACGCGCTCTGCTCCTGGCCCGACGGGCGCCCGGTGCGCCTGTTCGAGCTGCAACGCGGCGGCGACTGGACGCTCTACCGGTTCGGCGTCGGCCCACTGCCCGACGTCGCCGGGGTCAATGCCTACTCGATCGGCTCCGACCTGCTCGACCCGCACGCCACGGCACGGTCGGCGTACCAGCCTCACGACGGCGAACTCATCCTGGTCCGCCCAGACGGACACGTCGGACTGCGCACCCGGGACCCAGCCGCCGTGACCGCGTACCTGGCCGCCGTGACGGCAAGCTGAGCGGGAACGCGGCCACCTCCACAAGAGGTGGAAGACGACGACTTCGTCTGCGTCTTCTGCAGCAGCGATCTTCCTGCGGCGTCGAACGGGGATCCCAGCGTGTGGCCTTGGAGGTCATAGCCACTCGTTGACGGCAGCGATGAGGACAGTCGCCTCGTAGTGCGCCGCGAGCTTTTCGTATCGGGTAGCGACAGCGCGGTTCCTCTTGAGGCGGTTGGTCCCACACTCCTGCTGCGAATCGCGGGCGCAGCCGCTACGGCCCGGACAGCACGGGCTGGTGGACCCTGGCGGCAGGACCCTGCCCTGGGAGTCGCTGTGAGGCGCCTCGGTGGCCGGGTCGGACGCCTCTCGGTCAGCCCGCGACGTGCGCCGTGTTGTCGAGCCAGTGCTGAGCCAGGCTGGTGTCGCCGTCAACCCTGACGCCGGTGGCGTCGCGGTCGGTGAGAGGAAGCCGTCGGGTCAGGATCAGCAGCAGGGAGCGTGCCGGGCCGGTCACCGTGACGTCGGCCTGCTGGGTTTCGGGCCGCCATACCGCCCCGTCGGGTCGGCGTTGGACGAACCAGGTGCCCGCGTTCCCAGGGACGTCGGAGGCCAGCCACTGCAAGGTCTGCCCCGTGCCCCGGATGGCGTGGGCGGACTCGGTGCGCCGCATCTCCCAGGTGGGCGAGGTGAGCATCGCAAGGTGGTTGCTGATGAGCGCGGCTGCGATGTCGGCGTCGACATCGGCCGGTCGGCCGGCCGCGTCGGCTGCGTCGAAGCCGTGGACGACCGCTTCGTTGAGCATGCTGGACAACCAGAACCGCGTCCCCGGCCGCCCGTCGGCCGCGGGGTTGAAGACCGGTGCGTCGAGCGCCTCGTCGGAGCACGCGTTCGCGACCCGCTGCGCGGACTCCGAGAGCCACGTCTGCCACAGGAGAGGGTTGGTGGGAGGCACGGCCAGCTCTGTCGGCAGCTGCGTGGGATCGGTGATGCGCCGCTCGATGATCTCCGCGACCCAGTGCTGGGTCTGCCCCAGGTGCGTGACCAGGTCGGCGACGGTCCACTGCGGAGCCGTCGGCACCGCGGCGTCGGGCCCGGCCGCAGCGGCCGACTCCGCCAGGCGCCGGGTGTGTTCGACGATCGCCAGCCTGGTCCGCTCCGCGTTCGGCTCGGTCATGGACTGCCCCTTCCGTAGGTGGTTGTACTGGGTATGACGGGCCATGCCGGTCAAACTCATCGGCAGCCGCCAGATCGGCGCGTCAGGCTGGTTGCTGACCACGTTCTGGGCCGTCGGGCGCACGAAGACCGGACTCGGCGCGCGGGTACGACGGGACCAGGCGATCGCCTCGTCCTGTCGGCGCGCTCAGTATGGAGCGATGGACCGACAATTCGTCACATCGGCGGCGTGCAGGTGCAGGTGCAGGTGCGGGCGCCGGTCCTGGTCCGCTCGCGCCCTCCTTCTCCACGAAGGATTCGACGAGATCCGCCACCACCGCGCCGGGCGCTGCCGCGCCGCGCACCACGGCGAGGCAGCGCAGCGGGCAGATCATGCAGGTGCGCGCGACCGCCCGCAAGCACCGCCGGGCCCGAAAGGCCGGGGCCAAGGACTCGTCGAAGGCCCGGCGGGAGCCCGGACTACCGGGAGCCCGCCACAGGGCGCGACTTGTAGAAGGACTCCTCGAGGTAGACGGCCTCGTGCGGCTGGTAGGGCTCCTCCAGGTAGGCGGCCTCGTCCTCGTCGAGTGCGACGTCCACCGCGGCGATTGCGTCGGCCAGTTGGGCCGGCTTGGTGACCCCGACGATGGGCGAGGTCACCACCGGGTTGCGCATGACCCAGGCCAGGGCGACCTGGGCCGGGGACAGACCCCGCCTGCCCGCGATCTCGTGGACGCGCTCGGCCACTGCCTGGTCCCCGTCGCGGTAGAGGATCCTTCCGCCCTCGTCGGTCTCGGCACGCGCCGTGGCGGTGTCCCGGACCCGCGTCAGCCTGCCCCGCGCCAGCGGACTCCACGGGATCACGCCGATGCCCTGGTCCGCGCAGAGCGGGAACATCTCCCGCTCCGCTTCTCGGTGGATGAGGTTGTAGTGGTCCTGCATCGACACGAACCTGGTCCAGCCGTTCAGGTCGGCCAGGTAGAGGGCCTTGGCGAACTGCCAGGCGTACATGGAAGAGGCTCCGATGTAGCGGACCTTTCCGGACTTGACCGCGTCGTGCAGCGCCTCGAGGGTTTCCTCGATCGGGGTGTCGTAGTCCCAGCGGTGGATCTGGTACAGGTCGATGTAGTCGGTTCCCAACCGCTTCAGGGAGGCGTCGAGCTCGGTGAAGATCGCCGTGCGGGACAGCCCGGCGCCGTTCGGGCCAGGGTGCATCCGCATCCAGACCTTCGTGGCGAGAACGACCTCCTCGCGCCGGGCGAAGTCCTTGACCGCCTGACCGACGATCTCCTCGCTGCTTCCGGCGCTGTACCCGTTTGCCGTGTCGAGGAAGTTGACGCCGCCCTCGAGGGCCAGCTTGATGATGTCCCGGCTGGCGTCCGCGCCCAGCGACCAGGGCTCGCCGCCCCGGCCCGGCTCGCCGAAGCTCATGCAGCCGAGAGTGATGGCGGAGACTTCCAGACCGGTCGTTCCGAGTTTGATGTATCGCATGGTTCGGAACCTAGGAGTTGGAGTGCGCTCCAACGCAAATGCGGAGGCGTGAGGCGTGTGCGCCCCTTAGGTCTGACCGTTTCGGTCGGACCTGCCAGAGAACCCGGTATCACGAGGCTCGGCAGGCTGACGAGGCGTTAGGCGGCTGCCGGGGAGAGATCGGTGTTGGTGAAGCCGGTAGGTTCGCCTCATGGGACTGCAGCGAGCGAGCGTGCATCATTCGGCTTCGACGTGGCGACAGCCCGCGCCGTCAGCGGCTTCACCCGAACGCAGTGCGCTGGTGGAGTCGATGGCGAAACGCATTCTGGATGTTGGGCCGGGCCGTCTGCTGGTGGGGATCGACGGCTTCACCGCTTCCGGCAAGACGAGCTTCGGGCACGAACTCGCCGAGCGGATCAGTGCTGCGGGGCGCCCGGTGCTTCGGGCGACCCTCGATGACTTCAAGAGGCCGTGGAAGGACCGGCACCTCTATGACCGGGAGTCAGGGGAGGGGTACTACCGCAACGCGTACGACTATGACGAGCTCAAGCGGCTGCTGCTCGATCCCTGCGGGACACCGGAGGCAACATCCGCTGTTCTGTGCAGCATCGACCCGCTGACGCAGCAGAGCCACGCTGCGGAGACGACGGCGCTCGCTCCGGACACGGTACTGATCGTGGATGGCGTCTTCGCCTTCCGGCCGGAGATCAACAGGTACTGGGACTTTCGGGTCTGGCTGCACGTGGATGCGGAGCTGTCCGTCCGGCGCGGGGCCGACCGTGATCAGGACTGGGCCGGATCCGAGGCAGAATCGATCCACCGCAACCGGTATCTGGTGGCAGAGGGCATCTACCTCCAGGAAGTCGACCCCGTTCCGATGGTGGATGTCATCATCGACAACTCGACGTTTGCCAGTCCTCGGATCCTGACGCCGTAACGCCGGCTCGGCGACCGTGGCCCTGGAGTGCGAACAGAACAGATCTTCTCCGCCCGCGCCCGTACCGCGGCCACGGCGCCGCCCAGGTCTCGGGCGAGGTCGCGTGCGAGCCGGGGCGCGGCCGGCAGCACCGGTACAGCAAGTTGGTCGGCCGGGCCGGCGGGGCCGGCTGTGCGGGAGTCGATCTCAGTCACCCGGCCTGCACGCACCCCACAACTCCCTGACGTGGCCTCTTCCGCCGAATCGGCCAATGCCAACCCACGCCCGCCCGGGTGACGATCGGGTCCGCGCCGCTACCGCGGGCGCGGACCCGGGCGGCACTCCGCTGCACCGGCCGACCCGCCGCCGACCGGCCGGTCGCCCTCACCGGCGCTCGGCGGCGATGGCGCGGGCGAGTTGGATGCGCGACTGGAGGCCGAGTTTGCGGTAGACCCGGGTGAGGGTGGCTTCGACCGTCTTCACGCTGATGGTGAGTGCCGCGGCGATGTCGCGGTTGCTCGCACCGTCCGCGGCGAGTTCGGCGCACCGCTGTTCGGCGCTGGTGAGGCCGGGGCGGGTCCCGGCGTCCGGGGTGGTGTGCTCGAGCCGGTGGAGCAGACGGGTGGCTGTGTCGGCCCAGGGGTGGGCCCCGTGGCTGGTGAAGAGGTCGGCGGCGCTGCGGGCGGCGCTGCGGGCGCTGGAGCGGCGCCGTCCGCGTCGTTCGGTGTGGCTGAGGGTGAGCAGTGTCCGGCCGCGTTCGAGGGGCAGGTGGTGCAGGCGGTCGGCGGCGTCGGTGAGGCGGCGCGCGGCGTTGTCGTAGTGGCCGAGGGCGGCGTCGATGAGGGCCTGGGCGCGTTCGAGCGCGGGCAGGACGCAGTGTCGGCCGAGGGCGGTCGCGGTGCGGTGGGTGTCGGTCAGCAGGTCGTGGGCGTGGTCGAGGCGGCCGAGCGCGATGAGGGTTTCGGCCAGGTCGGGGTGCCAGCGCAGGACGGACGGGTCGTGGACTCGTTGCAGCGTCTCCAGGGCCCGTACCTCCTCCAGGGCCTCCAGCGCCTCGTGCGGCCGGCCGGTGGCCAGCAGGAGGTGTCCGAGGGCGAAGAGGTTGCGGGAGAGGTAGACCTGGTTGCCCTCCTGGCGGCAGGCGTGCGCTCCGCGGCGTGCGTGGGTCAGGGCGAGGTCCCGGTGCGAGGCGGTGCCCTCGACGAGGGCGGAGGTGTAGCACGCGGGCCCGGCCGACAGGCCGGCCCGTTCGGTCAGGGCCTGGGCGCGGTCGGCGTATTCGAGGGCCCGGGCGCACCGCCCGGCGCGGATCTCCACCTCGGCGAGGCTGCGCAGGACGTCCACGGTGCCGGCGGCGTCCCCCGTTTGTTCGGCCTCGACGAGCAGGGGCAGGAGGGCGGTCCGGGCGTCGGCCAGGCGGTCGTCGAACAGGGCGTGCCGGGCGGCGAGGTGTTCGGGTGTGCCGTTCACGGGAACGGCCGTGGTGCGCTGTTGGGCCAGGGCGCGGTCGAGCGTGGCCTGCGCTTCGGGTCTGCCGAGGATCCGCTGGACGCGCGCCTGCATGGTCAGGGCCACCGCGGCGGTGGTGGTGTCGCCTGCGGCCTGGGCGAGTGCGGCGGCCCGGCCGACCAGGGCGGCGGCCAGTTCGGGGGCGCCCTCCTTGACGTTGGCCCAGATCGCCTGGTGGATGAGGACCTTGGCGATCAGGCCCGGGTCGCCGGCCGCTTCGTGGAGGGCCGCCGCGAACAGCTCGTCCGTGTCGCCCGGGTGCTGGCCGTTCGCGTCGGCCAGGGCCAGGAGGGCGTCGACGCGTTGGGTGGGGCTGGCGTCGTGGTCGAGCAGGAGGCGGGCGGCGGCCTGCCCGCGCGTCAGGTCGCCCCAGCTCGCGGCGTCGCGCACGGCGTTCAGGGCTCGTTCGCTGCGCAGCAGGCCGTCTTCCCGCGGGGTGCGCTGGGCGGCGAGCAGGAACAGCTCGGCTGCCAGGGCGTGCTCGCCGCGCAGCCTGGCGCGGCCGGCGGCACGGGCGGCGTGCCGGGCCGCACGCGGGTCGGCGGCCTCGAGCGCGAGGGCGTCGTGGCGGTCGCGGCGCAGGGCGTCGTGGCTCGCCCGGGCCAGGCGTGCGTGCAGGCGGCGCCGCGCGGGGGCCGGCAGCCGGGCCGCCAGTTCGATGCCGATCGCGTGGGCGGTGAACCGCACCTGGCCGTCGGGCTGCCCGGTGTCGATGAGTGCGGCTGCCTCCGCATCGAGGAGCAGGCCCTGGGCCGCCGGGCCGGCGAGCCGGTACAGCAGCGAGAGGTCCGGCCGGTGATCGAGCGCGGCGAGCGTCAGCAGCTCCTGCACCTGTTCCGACACCTCGCCCAGCCACTCGCCCACCAGCCGGCGGGCCGCCGGAGGAAGGAAGGCCGGCTCCCGGCCGGCCTGATCCGCGGCCGGCGGCGCGGCCTCGGCCAGACACAGGGCGAGCGCTGGATTCCCGCCGCTGCGGGCATGGATCCGTGCGACCTCGCGGGAAGCCAGCCGGTACGGTGCCAGCAGCTGCGCCACCTGATCGGCCGTCAGTGCCGGCACGCGCACGGCGCGGGCGTTCTCGCCGCACCAGTGGCCCCCGGCCTCCGGTCGCCAGGCGCGTTCCGCGACGATGACCGGAAACTCCGGTGCCGAGCGCAGTGCCCAGCCCAGGACGGCCGCGCTGGCCGGGTCCAGCCACTGGGCGTTGTCCACCACCAGCGTCACGGGCGGTGCGTCCCGCAGCACAGCGGCGGTGAGCCGGCGCAGCCGCAGGGGAGACCCCGTGTGATGCCCGGAGTCGGGCTCCGCGGCGGCCCCGTCCAGCTCTGCCACGAGTTCCCGGGCCGCCGGCAGGACCTGGAGGGCCAGGGCGAGTTCGAGCAACCCGCTGTAGGAGACCTGCGCGTCCCGGAAGCCGGGTGCCAGCCGCAGGACGGGCACGGCCCGCCGCCGCGCAAGGACGCCGGCGGCGGTGGTCTTGCCGATCCCGGGCGGACCGAACAGCACCAGTCGGCGGACACCGTCCGGCTCGTCCGCCACCACGGGCGGCACGGCGGCCACCTGCACGTTCTCCAACCCCACATGATCCGGCATCGGGCCATGGTGCGCCTGCCGCACCCCTGCGCGCCAGGGCAAGGGATTCCCCTGATGTCGGCGACCCGCCGCCCTTCCTAGCATGGTCGTCGCCACCGGGCCCGCAGGGACGTCCCAGCTCTTGACGAGGTGTCCGGGGTCCGCGACCGGTACGGGCACCAGCACCGTCCGGGCCCAGGTGTGCCGGCCCGCCCACCCGGTGCACGGCACCCGCCAGGCGATGCCGGCGGATGTCCAGAAGCAGGCCGTCGGCTCGGGGCCGCAACGGTCCGGGCGGATTGTTCGTCCTTGGGCGAAATACTGTCTCCGGAATCGGTCCGGATGATTTCACGCCTGCATTCCTGCCGATTTTCCGGCCCGTGGAAGCACTCCCTCGCTGCGTCTTTCAGTCGAGTCGTTTGTTAACTCTGAATTCTCCTGGAACCGCCTGTTGACGGGCTTTCAGTGCCTCTGCTTTGCTTTCCCCGGCGAGCAGCGGACCGACCCCACTCGCCGGTGGCAGCCCATCAGCACCATCGGCCCGCAGTCACGATCGGAGCGGCGCCGAAAGCCGGTTCCAGGTGCCTGAGCTTTCCCGGAGTTCCGCCGCCGACCGAATCCCCACAAAGGATCGTCCGCACACCTACCGGTGTTCGGACGGCCCGACCAGAAAGGCTCCCTGGACCATGGGTATTTCCCCCACACCGCACCGACCCGGATATGCGGCCCTGAGCAGTCCCGCCGTGCTCCTGGCCGCGGCCGTCATCGGGGCGCTCACCGCGGCCCCGCCCGCGTCGGCCGCGGCAGCGTCGGCCGCGAAGAGCACGCCGGTCCAGGTCAGGCACCTGTGCGCCGCCCCGGCGCACGTCCACACGGCGTCCTGCCTGGCGCTGGTGCGCACCGACGTGACACAGCCCGCGGCCCTGTCGGTCAACGCGGTCACCCCGAACGCCACACCGTCCGGCTACGGCCCGAGCGACCTGCTGAGCGCCTACAGCCTGCCCGCCAACGGCGGTGCCGGGCAGACCGTGGCGATCGTGGACGCGCTGGACGACCCGAACGCCGAGGCGGACCTCGCGGTCTACCGCTCCCAGTACGGCCTGCCGGCCTGCAGCACGGCCAACGGCTGCTTCACCAAGGTCGACCAGACCGGCGGCACCAACTACCCGAGCGCCGACTCCGGCTGGGCCGGCGAGATCTCGCTCGACCTCGACATGGTCTCCGCGATCGCGCCGAACGCCCACATCCTCCTCGTCGAGGCCGCCTCGGCGAACATGGACGACCTGGGCAAGTCGGTGAACGAAGCGGTCGCGCTGGGCGCGAAGTTCGTCTCCAACAGCTACGGCGGCTCGGAATCCTCCACCGACACCTCGTACGACTCCTCGTACTTCAACCACCCCGGTGTCGTGCTGACCGTCTCCGCCGGCGACCAGGCCTACGGCGCCGAGTACCCCGCCGCGTCCCCGTACGTGACCGCCGTCGGCGGCACCTCGCTCAGCAAGGCCTCCAACACCCGCGGCTGGACCGAGAGCGTCTGGGGCACCTCCAGCACCGAGGGCACCGGCTCCGGCTGCTCCGCCTACGAGCCCAAGCCCGGCTGGCAGACCGACACCGGCTGCTCCAAGCGCACCGTCGCCGACGTCTCCGCCGTCGCCGACCCGGCGACCGGCGTCGCCGTCTACGACAGCTACCAGACCAGCTCGGGCTGGAACGAGTACGGCGGCACCAGCGCCGCCGCGCCGATCATCGCGGGCGTGTACGCCGACGCCGGGACCCCGGGCACCGGCGACAACCCGGCCAAGTACCCCTACCAGCACACCGGCGCGCTCAACGACGTCACCGGCGGCAGCAACGGCAGCTGCTCCCCGAGCTACCTGTGCACCGCGGGCACCGGCTACGACGGCCCCACCGGACTGGGCACCCCCAACGGCCTGACCGCCTTCGCAGCCGGCACCGGCACGGCCGAGACGGTCGCCGTCACCAACCCGGGCGCCCAGACCGGCACCGTGGGAACGGCGGTCTCGAGGCAGATGTCCGCGACCGACTCGGCGGGCAAGACGCTGACCTACTCGGCGTCAGGCCTTCCCGCCGGCCTGTCGATCTCCTCCTCGGGCCTGATCACCGGCAGCCCGGCCAAGGCGGCCACGTCCACCACCACCATCACCGCCGCCTCCGGCACCGCCTCCGGCTCGGCCACCTTCACCTGGACCGTCAACGCGCAGAACGCCAACACCATCACGGTGGCGAACCCGGGCACCCAGACCGGCACCGTCGGCACCGCCGCCACGCTCCAGGCGAAGGCGAGCGACTCCGCCTCCGGCCAGACGCTGACCTACTCGGCCGCGAACCTGCCGGCCGGCCTGACCATCAGCCCCTCCAGCGGCCTCATCTCCGGCACCCCCACCACGGCGGGCACCTCGTCCGTGACCATCACGGCCACGGACACCACCGGGGCCTCCGGTTCGGCCACCTTCACCTGGACCGTCGCCTCCGCCTCCAGCGGCTGCACCGGCGCCCAGCTCATCCGCAACGGCGGTTTCGAGAACGGCACCGTGCCGTGGACCGGCAGCACCGCCACGATCGGCCAGACCGCCTTGTTCGGCCTCGCCCCGCACTCGGGCAGCTACGCCGCCATCCTGGACGACAACGGCTACGCCTCCGTCGACGCCCTCGCGCAGACCGTGAACATCCCGGCGGGCTGCACGAACGCCAACCTCTCCTTCTGGCGGTACATCACGACCTCCGAACTCGCGCTCGGCGCCGCCGACACCCTGAAGGTCCAGGTCCTCGACTCCTCCGGCACCGTCCTGGCCACCCTGCACACCTACAGCAACCTGAACGCCGACAACCAGTGGGACCAGGCGACCCTCTCGCTGAGCCAGTTCGCCGGCAAGACCGTCACCCTGAGGTTCGCCGGCACCGAGACCGACGCCTACTACGGCACCACCGCGTTCGGGCTCGACGACATCGCCCTCACCGTCTCCTGACCACCGCACACCCGGCACGGCCGCTTCCCCGAGCACGCCCGGGGAAGCGGCCAGTCGGTTCTCCGGCAGCTGGTGGAAGCGCGCAGAGAGTGCCCCGGTCCGGGGAGCGACGTGAGGCGGTGTCAGTCGGCCGTCCGCCCGAGGTCGCGGGTGGCGAGGGCCAGGCGGCGGGCGGCTTCGGTGAGTTTGGCGGGTTCGGCAGCGGCGGCGAAGCCGAGGCGCAGGTGGGCGGCCGGCGGCTCGGCCGGGAAGTAGTGCCGGCCGAGGTTGACGGCCACCTGGTGGGCCGCGGCGGCGTCCGCGACGGTGGGCTCCGCCAGGCCGGGTGGGAGCCGGAGCCACAGGTGCAGGCCGCCCTCCGGTACGCGGGCGAGCGTCCAGTCGGGAAGCTCGCGGGCGAGGGCGTCGGCCAGGAGGACGCAGCGGTGCTGCAGGGCAGTGGCCAGCGTGCGCAGGTGGCGGTCCCATGCGGGGGTGCTGAGCAGTTCGACCGCGGCCTCCTGGAGGGGGCGGGCGATGAAGAAGTCGTCGACCCGTCGCATCGCGTGCAGGCGTCGCATGACCGGACCGCGGGCGATGAGGGCGCCGATCCGCAGGCTGGGCGAGGCGGGTTTGGTCAGCGAGGCGAGGTGGATGACGGTGCCGTCGCGGTCGTCGGCGACCAGTGGGCGTGGCGCCGGGCGGCCGTGGCCGAGGTGGCGGGCGAAGTCGTCCTCGATCACGAAGGCTCCGGCAGCACGCGCGACGTCGACGATCTGTCGGCGTCGTTCGGGGGAGAGGACGGTGCCGGTGGGGTTGTGGAAGGTGGGCTGGCAGTAGAGCAGGCGGGCGCCGGTCATGGCGAAGGCGTCGGCGAGCAGGTCGGGGCGCAGTCCCTCGTCATCGATCGGCACGGGCACCGGGTGGAGTCCGGCGGCGCGAGCGGCGGCGAGCGCGCCGGGGTAGGTCGGTGACTCGACCAGGACCGGGCTGCCCGGGGCCGCGACGGCGCGGAACAGCATGGACAGCGCTCCCTGTCCGCCCCCGGTCACCAGGACGTCCTCGGGTCCGACGTCGCCGCCGGCCTGGCGGGCGAAGATCGTGCGCAGCGTCGACAGGCCCGCCGCTGGAGCGCGGTGCCAGGCGTCCGGGCGGCGTGCGGCCCGGGCCAGCGCGGCGCCGAGCGGCCGGGTGGGCTGGAGGTTCTCGTGCAGGTAGCCGCCCGACAGCCTGATGGTGTCCGGCGCCTCCGCGTCCGACTGCTCGTCGGGTCGGTCCGGGAGGGCGTCGCGGCCGGCCAGGGCGACGGCCTGCCAGGAGGTGTCCGGCTCGGCTCCGGCGGACCGGGGCCTGTGGGTGGCGACGTACGTCCCGCTGCCGGGCCGGGTGACGACCGAGCCCTCGGCGGCCAGCAGGGCGATCGCGCGGGAGACGGTGACCGGGCCCACACCGTGACGGGTGATCAGGTCGCGGCTGCTGGGCAGCCGGTCACCCGGGGAGAGCCGGGTGATCTCGCGCCGGAGGATCGCCACCAGGGTCTCGATACTGCTACTGTCAGACATGAAGAACCATGATAGTGCTTTCGCCGCTGGCGCGGAACCGCTCCCGACCCCGATGCTGGACCTGGCCGCGCTCCGAGCCGACACCCCCGGCTGCGAAGCGGTGATCCATTTCAACAACGCCGGCGCCGGGCTGATGCCCCGTCCGGTCGTCCAGGCGATGCTCGACCACCTCCAACTGGAAGCGGCCATCGGCGGCTACGAGGCCTCCGCCACCCGGGCCGCCGAGGTCGCCGACTTCCACGCATCGATCGCCGAACTCCTGGGCACCGGCCCCGGCAACATCGCCTTCGCCGGAAGCGCGACCCACGCCTACACCAAGGCCCTCTCCGCGATCGACTTCCACCCCGGCGACGTCATCCTCACCACCCGCAATGACTTCGTCTCCAACCAGATCGCCTTCCTCGCCCTGCGCAAACGCCACGGCGTCGAGATCGTGCATGCCCCTGACCACCCGGACGGCCGCGGCGTCGACGTCGACGCGATGGCCGCGCTGATGCGCACCCACCGCCCGCGCCTGGTCGCCGTCACGCACGTGCCCACCAACTCCGGCCTGGTCCAGCCGGTGGCCGAAATCGGTAGGCGCTGCCGGGAACTCGACCTGCTGTACCTGGTCGACGCCTGCCAGTCGGTCGGCCAGTACCCCCTCGACGTCGAGGAGATCGGCTGCGACCTGCTCACCGCCACCTGCCGCAAGTTCCTGCGCGGGCCGCGCGGTTCGGGTTTCCTCTACGTCTCCGACCGGGCGCTCGCGGCCGGGTACGAGCCGCTGCACATCGACATGCACGGCGCGCGCTGGGTCGCCCCCGGCCAGTACCGCCCGGTCGACACGGCCGCCCGGTTCGAGGAGTGGGAGTTCCCGTACGCCACCGTGCTCGGCTGCGCCGCCGCCGTCCGCTACGCGCTGCGGGTCGGCCTGGAGCCCGTTGCCCGGCGCACCCCTGCCCTGGCCGCGCGGTTGCGCGGGCAACTCGCGGCCGTACCCGGCATCCGGACCCTGGACGGCGGTCCTGCTCCGGCCGCGCTGGTCACCTTCACCATCGAAGGCTGGGAGGCTGGGCCGTTCAAGGCGGCGATGGACGCGCGCGGCATCAACTCGGCTCTGAGCTACCGGGAGTTCGCGCAGTTCGACTTCGCCGACAAAGCGGTCGAGTGGTGCCTGCGGCTGTCGCCGCACTACTACAACACCGAGGACGAGGTCGACGCCGTGGCCGCCGCCGTCGCCGAACTCGCAAGGAGCGCCCGGTGACCCAGACCTCGGCCGCGCCGACCGCCACCGACACACCGGCCCCTCAAAGCCTCTGGCGCAACCGCGACTTCCTCAGATTCTGGCTCGGCGAGACGGTTTCCCTTCTCGGAACCCAAGTAACCAACCTCGCGCTCCCGTTGACGGCCATCGGCTCCTTCGGCGCCACCGACGAACAGGTCGGACTGCTGCGCTTCCTGCAACTCGTCCCCTACCTCGGGCTCGCCCTGGTGATCGGCGTCTGGACCGACCGGGCCCGCCGCCGGCCGGTCATGCTGGGCGCCAACCTCGTCCGGCTCGTCCTGCTCGCCCTCGTACCGCTGCTGTACTGGTGGCACGCGCTCAACCTGCCGGTGCTGATGGTGATCGCCTGCGCGGTCGGCATCGCCTCGGTGGTGTTCGACGTGAGCTGGATGTCGTACGTGCCGGTGCTGGTGAAGAGCTCCGAGCACTACGTCGAGGCCAGCGCCAAGATGGGCACCAGCTCCTCCGCCGCCGAGGTCGCCGGGCCCGGGCTGGCCGGTGTCCTGGTGTCCGCGCTCAGCGCCCCGGTCGCCTTGGTCGTCGACGCCTGCTCCTACGCGGCGTCCGTCGTCTCGCTGCTGCTGATCCGCATACCCGAGCCGCGCCCCGAACCGGCCCGGGAACGGCACCTGTGGCGCGAGCTCAAGGACGGCCTCGGCTGGGTCATGCGGGACGCGGTGCTCCGGGCGCTCGCGCTGATCGGCTTCTGCTGCAACTTCTCGATGGTCACGGTGTGGACGATGTTCCTGCTCTACGGCACCCACGACCTCCACCTCGGCTCGACGACACTCGGATCGGTCTTCGCCATGGCTTCCGTGGGCGGGCTGATCGGCTCGTTGATCGCGCGGCAGGTCATCGCGCGGTTCCCGCTCGGCCGCGTCTACCTGGTCGCCCAGTCCGCCCTGCTGCTCGGCCCGTCCCTGATCCCGCTGGCCGCCGGCCCGCGACCGGTGCTGGTCGGCCTGTGTGTGCTCTCCTTCTTCACCACCTACCTGGGCCTCGGCGTGGCGGGCGTCGTCATCGTCAGCCTCCGCCAAGCCGTGACACCGCAGTCGATGATGGGCAGGATGACCGCCGCCTTCCGCACCCTGCTGTTCGGCGGCGGCGCCCTGGGCGGCCTCTCGGCCGGCCTGCTCACCGGTCAACTCGGCGGCCGCGGAGCCCTGACGCTGGCCGCCGCCGGCTCCGCCGCCGCTGTCATCGGCCTGGCGCTCTCTCCCGTCGTCCGCCTGAAGACCCTGCCCTCCGCCCCGCAACAGCCGACGACGGCCCGCTGACCATCAGCTCGGCACACGACGAAGGCCCGGGCCACCGAGCGGTCCGGGTCTTCGTGAAGGCGGCGGGTACGAGATTCGAACTCGTGAGGGGTTGCCCCCAACGCGCTTTCCAAGCATGGCGCGCGGGCCCCTCTGCGGGGGGCGGTCCTCTCACAACTTTCGGGGTGGCGAGGGGACTCGTCCGGGGTCGCCGCCGAGTGCGGTGTAGAGGTCTGTCCAGTGGCGGTCGGTGCTGGTCGGCGGTTTGCCGTCGCAGTAGGCCTTGGTTCCGTTGGCGGTGTAGTAGCGCATCATCTCCAGGATGGAGAGGGTGTCGGCGCCGGTGCCCGCGGTGTAGCGGTCGGCTGGTTCCTTGGTCTGGTGGACCAGGCAGGTCGGGGAGGGCGTGTCGGCCTGGGCGTTCAGTGCCCCGCGGGTGGTGGCGCAGCCGGTGAGGAGGGCGGTGGCGATCAGGGCGGCGACGGGAAGGATGCGGCGCGGTGGCATGTGGGGCTCCTGGGTCACAGGACGGGCGGGAGGCTGCGGACCATCAGACCGAGTCCGACGGCCAGGACGAGGAGAGCGGTGAGGACGGCGGCGTGCGGGGCGAGGCGTCGGACGATCCGCAGCGCCGGCCGGTCGGCGAGGTGGCCGAGGCGATCGCCCAGGCGCACCAGGAGCAGGCCCACGGTGGTGAGGGTGGCGGCCATCCCCAGGCCGTAGGCGACCACGAGTGCGGCGCCGAAGACGGTCCGGCCCAGGGCGACGGCGCCCAGGAGGACGACGAGGGCCGAGGGGCTGGGGACCAGGCCGCCGGCGATGCCGAGCCCGATCAGGCCGCGGGTGGAGAAAGGCTGGGCGTCGGCGCGGGCGGGACCGTGGGTGTGGTGGTGGCCGAGCAGTCCGTGTCGGTGGACGTGGCCGTGGCCGTGGTGGTCGGCGTCGTGGTCGTGGTTCTGGTCGTGGGGGTGACCGTGATCGTGGTGGTGGTGTGGGCGATGGCTGTGTGCACCGTCCGCAGCGGGTTCGAGTCCGGCGGCGCCGATCAAGGCGGGTTCCCTGGCCGGGGGCGCTGGGATGCCGGTGGCAACGTTCCGGTGTCCCCGGCGGGTACGGCGCACGGCGTCGGTGAGCAGGCCCGCGCCGACGAGGGCCACCAGGGCGCCGCTGGTGACGCCGAGCCAGGCGAGGACGGTGTCGCCGGCCAGCCAGGAGAAGGTGGTGAGGCACAGCCCGATGACCAGGACACCGGCAGTGTGGGTGAGGGTGACGGTGGCTCCGACGGTGATCGCGTCACGCGTGCGGCCGCGGCGTCCGGCGAGGTAGGCGGCCATCACGGTCTTGCCGTGCCCGGGCAGCAGCGCGTGGCCGGCGCCCAGGACGATGGACAGCACGACGGCGAGTACGCCGACCGGCACGGTCAGGCGCTTCGTCCCGGCCAGCGACGTCAGTTGCCGGGAGAGCGCTTCCATCCGCGCGGTCAGCCCGCCTCCCGGCCGTGGAGCGGAGCCGGTGGCTGCGGCGGCGTCCGTGTCGGCGCCGAGGGCTGCGGTGAGGTCCGCGCGGGTGTCGCCGCGCGGGGTCGACAGCAGGTCGCGGGGGTAGTCGCGAAGTTCGTCGGAGGAGGAGGTCACTGGGACGGTGGAGCGCTGCAGGTGCGTGCCCTCGCCCCGCGCGGTGATCTCGTTCCAGCCGACGCGGGTGGCGTCCGCACCGGTCTCGACATGAAGGGTCACCGGGCCGCCGGCAAGGTCGAGGGGCGCGGTGAGGCGGCACTCGAGGCGGCTGGTGCGAAGGCCTGCCTGGCCGCTCAGGTAGTCGAAGGTGGCGGAGCTGACCGTGAAGGTCAGGCGCCGGGGGGTGGTGACGGTCAGTTTCGAGGCCGCGTCGGCGCAGCGGGCGCCAGCCCAGGCGGCGCGCTCCCTGTCGTCGGCGGTGCCATTGCCGTCGAGGTCGACGCGGGGGGCGTCCTGCAGAGTGGGGATCTCTGCGGTGTCGGTGACGGCCAGGGCATCGAGCCGGTCGGGGTGCAGGGTGAGGCCGGTGTAGTGGTTGATGGAGAAGTTCCCCAGCGGGTGCGCCTGGGCGGCTGGCGCGACGGCGGTGAGCAGCCACAGCGCGCCTCCGGCCACAGCCGCTGCCCTGCACAGGGAATGACGCCGTGTCATACGAATCTCCAGGGTCGGCGTGAGCGGTCGGGGGCCGACCGGGTGGGATGTGCGATGTGTGACCTGTCGTCGGCGCCTCGGGAAGGTGGGTTCGCTTGCCGCCGACATTCGCGCGCCCTGACCACACTCCGTCCGTGCCGGCCAGCGCGCGCGAGGGGGAGGACAGAGGTCACCCGCAAGGGCCACCACCGCCATCCGGTCGGCCCACGTGAGGGAGCCAGACAGCTGCCCCCGGGGGGCGTACGGGAGTGGGCTTCCTGCTTCCTGAGCGCCCCTCAGGTGAGCCAAGCGCACCTGCTGCCGGGTCCCTGTTGCACATATGGTGCAAGTGGGGGAGTCGAGCGGCTGCGGCTGTGCCGCCCCTGGGGACGAAGGACGGGTACGCATGGCTGTCACCGCACCTCCCACCTCTGCCACTGTCCGTCCGCCTGGGCGCCTTGGTCGCCTGCGCGCGCTGATGACCCGCGCCGAGTGGCGGCGCTTCGCCGCCATGTTCGCCTTCATCGCGGCACTGCACGTCGTCGGCTGGTTCACCCTGGTCGCGGTGGTCGCTCCGAGCCACTACAGCCTGGGCGGTCAGTCCTTCGGGCTGGGCATCGGCCTGACCGCCTACGCGCTGGGGATGCGGCACGCCTTCGACGCCGACCACATCGCCGCGATCGACAACACCACCCGAAAGCTCATGGGGGAGGGCAAGCGCCCGCTCTCCGTCGGCTTCTGGTTCTCGCTCGGACACTCCAGCGTCGTGTTCGGCCTCACTTTCCTGCTCTCCCTGGGCGTGAAGTCCCTCGCCGGCCCGCTGCAGGACGACACCTCCCAGCTGCACAAGGTCACCAGTCTGATCGGCACCGCCGTCTCGGGGACGTTCCTGTACGTGATCGCCGCCATCAACCTGGTGGTACTGGCCGGCATCTGGAAGGTCCTGCGCAAGATGCGTGACGGCCACCTGGACGAGGCCGCGCTGGAGGAGCAGCTCGACAAGCGCGGCCTGATGAACCGCCTGTTGGGCCGGGTGATGAAGTCGATCGACAAGCCGTGGCAGATGTATCCCATCGGGCTGCTGTTCGGCCTCGGCTTCGACACCGCCACCGAGGTCGCCCTGCTGGTGCTGGCCGGCTCGGGGGCGGCGACCGGGCTGCCCTGGTACGCGATCCTGTGCCTGCCGGTGCTCTTCGCCGCCGGCATGTCGCTGCTGGACACCATCGACGGCTCGTTCATGAACTTCGCCTACGGCTGGGCCTTCTCCAAGCCCGTGCGCAAGATCTACTACAACCTCACCATCACCGGCCTGTCGGTGGCCGTCGCGCTGATCATCGGCACCGTGGAACTGCTCGCGCTGCTCGCGGACAAGCTCGCCCTGCGCGGCGGCTTCTGGGACTGGATCTCCGCCCTCGACCTGAACACGGTGGGCTTCGCCGTCGTCGCCCTGTTCGTCGTGACCTGGGCGCTGGCCCTGCTGGTGTGGAAGTTCGCCCGCATCGAGCAGCGGTGGAACAGCGACCTGCGACCCAGTGCGGCGGAGAAGGACTAACGGCGGTACGGCCACCCGTGCTCGCAGGACCGGCCGCAGCAGAGGCCGAGCGGCCGAGACTGGCCGCGGCGATAGCCAGTTGCCAGGAGCGCCGGGCGCCACCCGTTCGGCGCCCTGCGCCGTCCCGCGCTTCCCCGGTCGGCCGTCCCGCGTGGCGCAGGCGCGCGGTTTCGTGGTGGTTTGTAGAGAGCTTGAGTCGCACAGCGGACGAACTGTCAGGCCGACCGGCAGTTCGCCGGGCCGAGCCGGTTCCGTGTGGGCTTCGAGCGTCGACCACCCCTGACCGCCGTGCCCCTGTCCCGGGCGCTGGCGGCTGCACCGGAAACGGATGGCCCATGTCCCACCCTCGTCTTGCCCGCCGTACGAACTCCACCCGCCCGGCCGAGCGCCTCCTGGCCGCCGTAGGGACGGTGGCCCTGGTCACCGCAGGGACCCTGACGGGTCTGACCCCCGGCGTCAGCTCCGCCTCCAGCCACCGCGAGGCGCCCCTGATCGCGGGCGACCCGAAGGCCGACAACACCGACGTCTACGCCTTCACCAGCCCCGACAAGGCGGACACCGTCACCCTGGTGGCGAACTGGATCCCCTTCGAGGAGCCCAACGGCGGACCGAACTTCTATCCTTTCGCCAACGACGCCCACTACAACATCAAGATCGACAGTGACGGCGACGGCAAGCCCGACACCACCTACACCTGGACGTTCAGCGACCACATCCGCGACGACGCCAACCAGTTCCTCTACAACACGGGCGTCGTGAAGTCCCTGGACGACCCGAACCTGAACTTCCGCCAGACCTATACGCTCACCGTCACCGACGCGAGCGGGAACACCAAGACCCTGGTCAAGGACGCCCCGGCCGCACCGTCCAACGTCGGCAAGGCATCCATGCCCGACTACGCCTCGCTGCGCCAGCAGGCCGTGGTCGCGCTGCCCGGCGGGGGCACGACCTTCGCCGGCCAAGCCTCCGACCCGTTCTTCCTGGACCTGAGGGTCTTCGACCTGCTGTACGGCGGCAACCTCAAGGAGTCCGGCCACAACACGCTCGCCGGCTACAACGTCAACACCATCGCGCTGCAAATCCCCAAGCAGGACCTCGCCCTCAAGGGCGACGCGACCCGCAACCCGGTGATCGGCGTCTGGTCCACCACCGACCGCAAGGGCGCGGTGGTCGCCGACTCCCGTACCAACAGCGGGGACAAGGGCGGCGAGGGCAAGGGCGGCGAGGGCGCCGGGGCGAAGGACAAGGGCGGCGAGGGCGGCTGGCACCAGGTCTCGCGACTGGGCAATCCGCTGGTCAACGAGGTCGTCGTCCCGCTGAAGTACAAGGACGCGTTCAACGCCCTCGCACCGGTGGACGACCACACCGTCACGCCGGTGGTCGACAAGGTCAAGGACCCCATCGTCCCCAAGCTCGTCCAGGGCATCTACGGCATTCCGGCCCCCGCGACGCCGCGCAACGACCTCGTGGAGATCTTCCTGACCGGGATCTCCAAGAACTCCGGCGGCCCGATCCAGGCCGACCTCAACTCCCAGCTGCTGAACGCCGACGTGAGCAAGGACAAGTTCACCCCGGCCGAGGAGCTGCGCCTGAACATGGCCGTGCCGGCGACCGCGCAGCCCAACCGGCTCGGCGTGCTCGGCGGTGACCTCCAGGGCTACCCCAACGGCCGCCGTCTGAACGACGACGTCGTCGACATCGAACTCCAGGCACTCGAAGGCGCCGCCCAGACCGGCAAGATCGTGCCCGCTCTGGCGGCCGGTGACGGCGTCGACAGCCCCTACCGGCAGCCCGGTGCCACCTTCCCGTACGTGGCGCTGCCCAGCACCGCCGCCGTCAACCAGGCCGACGACCTCCACCCCGGCGGCGGCATCGGCGCCGGCTTCGGTGGCATGGCCGTGGGCGGCCACCGGGCGCCGGTGGTTGCGGCGGCCGCACTCGGCGGCGGCGTCGCACTGGCCGGTGCCGGATTCCTGGCCCTGCGCCGTCGGCGCGCACACCAGGCATGACCAGTTCCCACAAGCGCGGCCGTCCGCTCTCCTGGAAGGAGAGCGGACGGCCGCGGCGCGCCGGGCGCCTACATCGGCGCGGGCGGGGTGCGGCGCTGGTGGCGGTGTCCGCGGGGATGGCCTTGGCGGGAGCCGGAGCGAGCGCTCTGCTCGGCGCCCCACCCTCGGCGCTGGTGACGTCCCCGCGGCCTGCCGCCCGCGCCGACGTCGGCGCCCTGCCCACCGCGCACCCCGCTGACGACCTCTCGCCTACGACCCCGGCCGCCGCTGCGCCGCTGCGCATACAGGTACCCGGCATCAGCCTCGACAGCGACCTGACCGACATCCAACTCCAGCCGGACGGCCACCTCGCGGCCCCTGCGGACCCCGACCAGGTCGGCTGGTGGAGCCAGGGGCCCCGCCCCGGCGATGCGGGAGCCGCCGTCATCGTCGGCCATCTCGACTCCCGGACCGGACCCGCCGTCTTCTACGGCCTGTCCGCCCTGCGCCCCGGCGACACCATCGGCATCGACCGCGCCGACCACACCCACATCGACTTCACCGTCCAGGCACTGCGTCAGTACGACAAGGACGCCATCCCCGACAACGAGGTCTACGCCACCGCCGGCCCACCCCAGCTGCGTCTGATCACCTGCGGCGGCAGCTACGACCGCCAGCAGCACGAATACCGCGACAACCTCGTCGTCTACGCCACCCTCAACCCCACACCAACGCCCACGCCCACGCCCACGCCCACGCCGAGCCCAGCCTCCACGGCCCCAGCGTCACCCTCGACCGACCGAAGCGGGAACTGAACCATGCCCACGCGCCGCCGCCACCTTGCCCGACCGACCGCCCGCTCGGCGGCCGTGACCACAGCCCTCGGCGTCGCCCTGTTCCTCGCCGGCGGCCTCGGACTGTCCCCCTGGACGGCAACCCCTGGCGACGGGGCATCGCGACCGGCGGGCGACGCGGCGCCCGCCGGCGACCCGCTGACCGCCGACATCACCCACCGCCAGGACCAGCTGCGCCGCCGGCCCCAGGACGCGCAGGCCCTGGCCACCCTCGGGCTGGACTACGTCCAGCAGGCCAAGAACACCGCCGACCCGACCTACTACCCCAAAGCCGAGGAAGTGATCCGACGCGCCCTCGAGCAGAAGCAGCCCGACGACTTCACCGCCATGGGCGCGATGGCCGCCTTGGACAACGCGCGCCACAACTTCGCCCAAGCCCTCGACTGGGCCCAACGCGCGGTGGCCGCCAACCCCTACAACTCCGCCCTCTACGGCACCCTGGCCGACGCGCTCACCCAGCTCGGCCGCTACGACGAAGCCGCCCGAGCCGTCCAGCGGATGGTCGACCTGCACCCCGGCACCCCCTCGCTCTCCCGCGCCTCCTACGTCGCCGAACTGCGCGGCGACACCGACACCGCCCGTCAGGACATGAGCCGCGCCCTCCAAGACGCCACCGGCCCCGCCGACCAGGCATTCACCCACTACTACCTGGCCGAACTCGCCACCAACAGCGGCGACCCCGCCACCGCACTCAGAGAAGCCAAGGCCGGCCTGAGCGCCGACCCCGGCTACACGGCCCTCCTCCAGGCCAAAGCACATGCTGAGGCGGCCACCGGCGACACCGCCACCGCGCTGACCGACCTCATCACCGCCACCCAGCGCGTCCCGCAACCCGAATACGTGCTCCAACTCGGCGACCTCTACCAGTCGTTGGGACGCACCCGGGATGCAGAGCAGCAGTACCAGCTGTTCCGGGCCGAGCAGAAGCTCTTCACCGACAACGGCGTCGCCCTCGACTCCGACGCCGCGCTCTTCGAAGCCGACCACGGCAGCCCCGACCAGGCCGTGACCATCGCCGAGGCCGGCATGAAGAGCCGCCCCTTCCTCGATACCCACGACGCCCTCGCATGGGCCCTCCACAAGGACGGGCGCGATCACGACGCCCTCGCCGAGGCCGACCAGTCCCTGGCCACGGGCGCCCAGAACGCCCTCTTCCACTACCACCGTGCCATGATCCAGGCGGCCCTCGGCAACACCGACGCACAGCGCGCCGACCTCACCGCGGCCTTGGACATCAACCCCCACTTCCACCCGCTGCACGCACCCGAAGCCAAGGCCGCCCTGGCCTCCCTCTCCGGCCGGCGGTGAGCCCCGCACCCTCACAGCAGACCACTCGCCAGCGCTGGCAGCGGGTCCACGACCTGCTCGGCCAGGGCGTCGGCCTGCTCGACGTCGCCCTGAAAACCGTCAAGCGCTACGCCCACATGAACCCAGGGCGGAGCGTCGGGCACGGAGCTACAAGCCCACGCTCCTCTACCCCTATCGCGACCACCTGCGGGGGCGCCGTGCCGAGGGCTTCGCGGTGCCCGTCGCTCATCTTCTCTGCGAGATAGCGGAGTTGGGCCACATCGGTAGCGCGAGCCTCATGGTCCGCGACCCTGAACGTCACCATCGATTCCGGCGGCCGTGTTCGCGGCGTAGCGCCGCGGTGAGCCGGAACCGCGCCTGGCTCGCGGGCCCGCCGGACCTGCCCGGCGCCGGCGAGCCCTGCAGCGCGCCACACAGATGCCGCGACCCAGGGTCCCGGGTACCGGTGCGGTCAGCCCGAGCTGGCGTCGAACCGCAGTTTCGAGGTGATCCGGTACCGGTCGCCGCGGTACACCGCCTGCGCGTGTTCGACGGTGCGGCCGGCGGTGTCGCGGGTGATCCGGGTGATCTGCAGCAGCGGCGCGTAGACCGGGCAGTCGAGCAGGTCCGCCTGCTCGGGGGTGGCGACGGTCGGCTCGACCGTCTGGACCGCGTCCAGCACCGTGACGCGGAACCGGTCGCGCAGCAGGTGGTAGAAGTTGCCCTCCTCCATGTCCGCCGCGGTCAGCCCGTCGACCAGGTGGGCGGGCAGTTCCAGGCGCTCGATCGACATCGACTCGCCGTCCACGAACCGCAGCCGGACCACCCGCAGCACCGGGTCCTGCTGGTCGAGTTCGAGGCGGGCGGCCCGGGCGTGGCCGGCGGGGGCGATCGCGAAGGAAACCACGTGGCTGGTCCAGTCGCCTTCGGCCGGGGGGACGGCGAGCGCGTTGGTGGTCGTGCCGGTCATCTCCTGGGTGACCTTGTGCGGGGCGGTGAAGGTGCCGCGGCCGTGCTGGCGCACCAGCAGCCCGCTGCGGATCAGGTCCTCGACGGCCGCCCGGATGGTGGGCCGGGAGACGCCGAGTTCGGCTGCGAGGTCGCGCTCGGCGGTGAGACTGGTTCCCGGGCCGGACCGTTCGATGACGTCGATCAGGTGGGCACGCACCCGGTCGCGCTTGGCGGTGGCCCGCGGCGCGGGCTTGGAACTGCTGCTCATGCGGACCATCGTCCCTCAGTGCACCATCTGCGGGCCACCGGCCTGCGCACCGAGCGCGCGCAGGCGGTCCTGGTGTACGCGCAGCCGTTCGGCGAAGTCCTGGTAGGGGACCGGGCCGGTCGCCCAGGCCCGGTCGGCGAGGGCGCACAGGCGCGGGTAGAGCAGGTAGTCGGCGTGGGCCGGGGTCGGGACGTACTCGGTCCACAGGCCGGCCTGCACGCCGAGCACGCCGGGTTCGTCGCCTTCCGGGTCGACGGGGGTGAGGCCCCCGGCGAGCGCGTCGAAGGCGTGGACCTGTTCCAGGGTGACGACGCCGTCGGGCTGGCCGGGCGGTTCCTCGGGGGAGTCGTGCTGGGGGTAGTCGAAGTAGGTGGCGGTGTGCGGGGTCATCACGACCTGGTGGCCGCGGGCTGCGGCGGCAGCGCCGTGGGCCGCCTCGCGCCATGCGGTGAGGGCCACGTCGGTGGGCAGGTGGCCGGGGCTGTGTCCGGTCTCGTCCCAGCTCATGGTGAGCCGGCCGTGGGCGGTGAGGTGCCCGTGCAGCTGGGCGAGGAACCAGCGGTGGAGGCCGGCCACGCTGCTCAGGCCGAGGTCGGCCGCCCGGCGGCGGGCTGCCGGGTCGTGCTCCCAGGCGGTGGTGGGGCACTCGTCGCCGCCGATGTGGATGCGGCGGGACGGGAAGATCTCCATGGTGGCGTCGAGTACCTGGCGGCAGAAGTCGAGGGTGAGGTCGTCGACGGCGAAGGTCGCGTCGCTGATGCCCCATGCGTTCCAGACCGGCAGTCGCTGCTGCGGGCGGTTGCCCAGCTTCGGGTAGGCGGCCAGGGCCGCGCGGGCGTGGCCCGGCGTGTCGAACTCGGGGACGACGGTGATGCCGCGCTCGGCCGCGTGGGCGACGAGCCGGCGCAGCTCGCGGGCGGTGTAGTAGCCGCCGTGCACGGTGCCGTCGGCGCCGGTGCGCCACGCGCCGATCTCGGTGAGCAGCGGCCAGCCCTCGACCTCCATTCGCCAGCCCTGGTCGTCCGTCAGGTGCAGGTGCAGGACGTTGAGTTTGTGCAGTGCCATCCGGTCCAGGGTGCGGCGCAGGTAGGAGAGCGGCAGGAAGTGGCGGGAGGTGTCCAGCAGCAGGCCGCGCCAGCGCAGCCGGGGCCGGTCGCGGATGCTGACGCACGGCCACCACCAGCTGTCCGCCGGGGCGGTGTCCGGGTCGAGCGCGGCGGCGGGCAGCAGCTGACGCAGTGTCTGCACGCCGTTGCGCAGCCCGTCCAGGGCCGGTGCGGTCAGCAGCACCCCGTCCGTGCGGACCTCCAGGCGGTAGCCCTCGGGTCCCAGCTGCGGGTCGGCGGCCAGCCGCAGCGCGACGGCTGGGCCGTCGCTGCCGCGCGGCCGGTCGGGGCCGAGGTAGCCGGCCAGCAGCTCGGCGGCGGGCTGGGCGCCCGGGTCGGCCACCAGGTGGAGCACGGGTCCCAGGGTGAAGCGTCCCGGCAGTTCGGTCAGCTCGGCGGGGCGGGGGATGATCACGAGGGCCTTTCGGTCGGGTAGGGGGTCAGTCCTTGACGGCGCCGGCGGTCATCCCGGCGACCAGGCGGCGCTGGATGACCATGAAGAAGACGACCACCGGCAGGGCGGAGAGGGTCGCGGCGGCGATCAGACCGCCGTAGTCGGTGCCGGTGGCGGTGGAGAAGGAGACCAGCCAGACCGGCAGGGTCTGGTGGCCCTGGTCCTTCATCAGCACGTCGGCGAACAGGTAGTCGTTCCAGGCGGTGATGAAGGCGAAAACGCTGGTGGCGATGATGCCCGGAGCCATCAGCGGGAGCAGCACCAGCCGCACCACGGTCAGCCGGCCGGCGCCGTCGACCATCGCGGCTTCCTCCAGCTCGACCGGGATGCCCTGGAGGAAGCCGCGCAGCGTCCAGATCGTGAACGGCAGCACCACGGCCACGTAGGTCAGCGCCAGTCCGGCCAGGCTGTTGAGCAGGTGGGCGCTCTTGAGGCTGAGGAAGACCGGGATGACCAGCGCGGGCAGCGGCACCATCTGCAGCACCAGCACAGCGATCAGGTAGGCCCGACGGCCGGCGAACCGGAACCGGGTCAGGCCGACAGCCGCGAAGAACGCCACCGCCACCGCCAGCAGTACCACCGCGCAGGTCAGCAGGACGCTGTTGCCGAGGTCGGTGAGGAAGCCGGGCTTGGACACCGCGTCGCGGAAGTTGGCCAGGCTGAACGGGATCGGCAGGAAGTGCGGGGTGGGGCGCAGGATGTCGCCGTAGGGTTTGAACGCGGTGTTGATCATCCAGTAGACCGGGAAGATCCACGTGAGGCAGAAGAGCGCGGCGGCGGTGTTCAGCAGGACCTTCGGGCGCCTGCGGCCGGTCGCGGGCGTGCTCACAGTTCCTCCCCCGAGTGCACCAGCCGGCGCACGTAGTACAGCGTCAGCACGAGCAGGAGCAGCACCGAGACCACGGCCACGGCCGCGCCCTGGCCGAAGGAGTTGCTGCTGAACGCCTTGGTGAAGGACCAGATGCCCAGCGTGGTGGTGCCCTGGTTGGGTCCGCCCTGGGTGAGGATCCAGATCTGGGTGAAGACGTTGAAGTCCCAGATCACCGACAGGATGGTGACCAGTGCCAGGATCGGGCGCAGGAACGGCAGGGTGATCACCCGGAAGCAGGTCCAGGCGCCGGCGCCGTCCAGCGCGGCCGCCTCGTAGTAGCTGCGCGGGATCTGGGAGAGTCCGGCGTACAGGGTCAGGGCGACGAACGGGACGGACTGCCAGACCACCAGCAGCCAGACCACGCCGAAGGCGGACAGCGGGGTACTGGTCCAGTCGTGCTGGGTGAGGTCGCCGAACAGCCCGGTCCTGGTGAGCGCCCAGTTGGCCACGCCGTAGACGGGTTGGAAGAGCCACTGCCAGACCAGGGTGCCGGCGACCGGCGGCATCGCCCATGAGGCGATCAGGCAGAAGGTGACGGCCCGTCGCATCCGTGGGCCGAGCCGCGCCATCATCAGCGCCACGGCCAACCCGATGGCCAGCGTGCCGGCCACCAGCGCGGTGCAGAAGCCGGACGTGCGCAGCAGCACCGGGACGAGCTGCGGATCGTGCAGCACAGCACGGTAGTTGTCCAGGCCCGCCCAGCCCACCTGGCCGGTGAACAGGGTGCGCAGCCCGTAGGCCTGGAACGAGATGACGCCGAGGTGGGCCAGCGGGTAGCCGAGGACCAGGGCCAGGACGGCACCGGCGGGCAGGAGGAACAGATACGGGAGGGAGCGGGGTTCGCGGGAGGCTGCCATGGTCAGGCGGCGGAGTTCAGGGCCTGGTCGAGATGGGCGTCGAAGTCCTTCGCGGCCTGGGCGGGCGTTTTGCGGCCGGTCGCGATGTCGGCGAAGAACTGGTTGATCGACAGATCGCTCTCGATGGTGGCCCAGCCAGGCGTGGCCGGGGTTCCGACGCTGCTGTGCGCGGCCTGCAGGAACGCGGCCGAGGTGGGCGGCAGCTGGCTGGCCGCCGAGTCGAGCAACTGGGTGGAGACGGGGGTCCAGTGGTCGGTGCCGACGATGGCGCTGCTCTGGATCGCCGGGCTGGCAGCCGCCTTGAGGTAGGCCAGGGCCAGCTTCTGGTTGTGGCTGCGAGCCGCGATCGCCAGGTCGGAGCCGCCGAGGAAGACCGGCTGGTCCTTGCCGGGCTGGGCGACGCTGGGGAACGGGAAGGTGCCGATCTGGTCCTTCATCCCCGGGTTGTCCTTGAGGATGGTGTTGATGCTGGTGTCGACGATGGTGGCGGTGGTTCCCTGGGCGAACATCGCCGCCTGGTCCGGGGACTTGGTGTCGACGTTGCGCGAGGCGGTTGGCGAGTAGGCGTTCTGGAAGTCCTTCCAGGCGGCCAGGCCCTGCTGCGCGGCCGGCGACTCCAGCTGCCCGGTCCACTTCCCGCCGCCGTCCCTGGCGGCCAGCTGCCCGCCGGCGTCCCAGACGAACTGCAGTGCGGCGAACCAGTACTGGCCGGGCAGGTAGATCGGGGAGAAGTCCGGCGCGGTGTTGGCGGCCTTGATCCTGTCCAGGTCCTGGGTGAACTCGGCGAAGTCCTTCGGCGGGGCGGTGATGCCGGCCTTGGCCCAGCCGGCCTTGTTGTAGAGGACCGCGCGGTTGCCCGCGAAGAGCGGTGCGGCGTAGAGCTTGCCGTCGACGGTGGCCGGGTCGACCAGGCCGGGCAGCCAGCTCTGGCCGGCCGAGAGGTCGGCGCGCTGGGCGGTCAGGTCGGCCAGGCCGCCGTTGGCCGCGAACAGCGGCACGTCGGTGTTGCCGAGGTCGATCACGTCCGGCGGGTTGTCCTGGGCCAACGCGGTGCTGATCCGGGCGTTGATGTTGGCCCACTCCTGGACCTGCACGTTCACCTTGGCACCGGTGGCCTGCTCGAAGGCGGTGTCGACGGCGTTGACCGAGTCGGGGGTCAAGTCGCCGTCCATCAGCCAGACGGTGAGCGTCCTGGGCGCGGCCGACGCGTCCTCACCGCCGCCGCTGGCGCCACTGCCGCAGGCGGCGGTGAGGAGGGCGACGGACAGGCCGCAGACGGCAACCGCGAGGGATCTGGAGCGCATGGGGGTTCTCTCCTTGCGTGGCTGGGGCCCCGGGGGTGTTGGACGCAGACCTTCACACAGGACCACTGGTCACGTCAAGAGACCGCGCCAGTGGCCAACGGGCCGTGAACTACCCAGTGTTCCAGCGTGTTTTGCCGCTTGACAGGCGAAGCTGCTGCCGCCACCTTTGACGGAAACCGGAAGGTATAAACAGACCACTGGTCAGAAGCCGGTTGTGCCAGATCCCCCCGCGCCCGCTGTGCGCGCCGGCCCGCAGCGCGGCTTCCTTCCCCGCCCCACGAGGAGAACCATGGATCACGCCCGCCCCCACCCGCGCACCGCGCGCAAGCGACTGGCAGCGGTCGCCGCCGCCTCGCTCACCTGCGCGGCGACCGTGCTGCTGCCCACTCTGAGCCCCGCGCAGGCCGCCGCACCCGCGCTCACCGTCCAGTACCGGACCACCACCACCTCGGCCTCCGCCGGCGAGATCGACCCCTGGCTGCAGGTGGTCAACAGCGGCAGCAGCACCCTGAACCTGAGCGCGGTGACCCTGCGGTACTACTTCACCGCCGACACCACCGGGAGCTACACCTTCCGCTGCGCCTGGGCCGTGCCCGGCTGCGCCAACCTGACCGGCACCGTGGTGGCGATGGCCAACCCCACCGCGACCGCCGACCACTACCTGGAGATCTCCTTCGGCGCCGGCGCCGGAACCCTCCAGCCCGGCGCCGCCAGCGGCGACCTGCAATTGCGGCTCTACCGATCCGACTGGCAGAACGTCAACCAGGCCGACGACTACTCGTTCAACGCAGCCGACACCGCCTACACGCCGTCGACCCAGGTCACCGGCTACCTCAACGGCAACCTGGTCTGGGGCACCGAGCCGGGCGGCGGCGTCCCCAGCAGCTCCCCGACCTCCGCACCGCCCACCACCGCACCGCCCACCAGCACCCCGCCGACCGCCCCCAGCGGCGTGATGTTCGACGACTTCTCGTACACCGGCCCCGGCGACCCGAACCTCGCCGCCCACGACTGGAAGATCCGCACCGGCTCAGGCGGCCCCGGCGTCCAGAACACCTGGTCCGCGAACGCGATCACCTTCCCGGCCGACCCCTCGTCACAGGGCGGCCACGTGATGAACCTGAACGCCACCACCGACGGAACCAGCGCCGGCACCACCCAGGCCGAGATCGACACCGCCCAGCAGAAGTTCTTCGAGGGAACCTACGCCGCCCGGGTCTACTTCAACGACAAGCCCACCAGCGGCCCCAACGGCGACCACGTCAACGAGACCTTCTACTCCATCACCCCCGACAACTCGCTCTACAGCGAGAACGACTTCGAGTACCTGCCCAACGGCGGCTGGGGCGGCCCGGCCAACTCCATGTACACCACGACCTGGTACAGCGCCGACGCGATGGACCGGGTCACCAACGACACCATCGGAAGCCTGCAGGGCTGGCACACCCTGGTCGCCACCGTCACCGGCGGCACCGTCACCTACTCGATCGACGGCAAGCAGGTCTTCTCCAGCACCGGCAAGTACTACCCGCGTCAGCCGATGACCATCGACTTCAACGAGTGGTTCATCGACCTGCCGTTCAACGGCACCCGCAGCTGGGACGAGAAGGTCAACTGGGTCTACTTCGCCAAGGGCGTCGCCCAGTCCACCACCGACGTGCAGAACGCCGTCAACGGCTACTACAACGCCGGCACGCACTTCACCGACAGCGTTTCCAACGGCTGACCGCACCACTGAGCAGAGCCGAGGGCGGCGCCGGAGCCCCGGCGCCGCCCTCGGCTCCTGCGGGTTCACCGGTTGCTCCGAGCGAGGGTGCGGCGGATCAGGCTCGGGCGCTCGGCGCGAACCGCCCCCAAGTCCAGGGCGGCCAGCTGGAGCTGACCACTGCTCGGGGAGCAATCCCTGCGCGGACATCGGCCCGGCAATCCACAGCGGGCCTGGTGCCGTTGGCGACCCGCAGTTTCGGGGTAACAGGGACATTTGCGGCCGCAGGGCCGTAGAGTCCCTCGATAACGCGCAAATCTCAAGCAGTTGGAGAGTTCCTTGCACGGTCTCAATACGGACGGCTTCGCGGCGACCATCATCGAGCTCGAGCGGGCCCTGCCCGCCGCCAGCACCGAACGCCGGCGACTCGAAGGCCTCGCGGCTCAGGCGGCCGCCCGGGAGCAGGCGATCCGCGTCGCCCTCGACAGTCTGCGCGCACTGCGGACCGACGTCACCGAGCCGGTGGCCGAGGAGCGAGTGGACCCCCTCGCCGGCACGGGTGCTCCCGGGGGTGGTGACGGGGTGATCGAGGCCGGTGAACCGGCGCCGGGAACGGCCGACACCGCGGCACAGGCGCCGATGAAGAAGGCCGCTACGAAGGGCCGCAAGCAGCAGGCCGACGCCGACCTCCCCGCGAAGCAGTCCGCCGGGCAGGCGAACGCGACCGGCGTGAGCGGGCCGATCCCCGCGAAGCCGGCGGCGAAGAAGACGGCCGACTCGAAGACGGCTGCGGTCAAGAAGACGGCTGCGGTCAAGAAGACGGCTGACTCCAAGAAGGCCAAGGGGGCCAAGGCCACGACTGCCGCGGCCGCACAGTCGGCACCGGCCGCGCCCGCCACGACCAGCCGTGCTCGCCAGAACGCGGGCGTCACCTTGGAAGCCGTGGTGCAGGCCCTCGTGGCGGCTCCGGGATTCGTCCGGGCCGCCGACATCGTCCAGGCGTTGGGACTCGACGACGTCCCCGGCAACACGAACGCGGTGCGGGCCTCCCTGACCCGTGCCCTCGGCAAGGGCCTGGCGAAGCGGGGCGGGCGAGGCGAGTACGCGGCCGCCGACAGGTAGAGGGAACCGAAACGAGGACGCGAAAGCGATATACGGTCGCGTGCGGAGTCCTGAAGAGCCCTCGAACGGGTGTGTGCGAGGGTGCTGCTGACGACGATGCCGACGGTGGCGGCAGGGTGACCGCCGCCACCGGGCCCTCGAGCCGGTGAGGTTGACGCCGGTCGAATTGGTGAGGTGCAGCGCGTCGGCGATGCCGTAGGGGGAACGGGGAGCCGAGTTCGCGAAAGGTGCGTGAGCTGGCTGCTCCGTGCAGTCCGTGCGAAAGCGCCTGAACGCGCCGCCACCGATCGCCGCTCGGCAGCCGCGCGACCGGGAGCGAGAGCGCTCTCTCAGTCAAAGGCGCACGATTCTGCCCCAGTTGTGGCGGACTCCGCGCAGGCTTCATGTGGCATGGCGGCAAGCCGTCCCCGCGTGCGTGCGTGGGCACCGGATGGCCTGGTCAGTTTCTTTCTCCACCAAGGGACTTGAAACCGCTCATCGCCCGGCAGCGGCCTTCGAGCGTGTGTTGCGGGGCGATTCGCTCCCGGGTATTGACTGTGCAGAAACAGGCGCGCGACCATCCTCCTGGCAGAGAGCGCTCTCTGCGGTGCGCCGCCGCACGACCACCGCACAGCCACCGTCCAGTCTGGAGTTCCCATGCGCCCACGGCAGGTCCGCCGATCCGCTCTCCCACTCGCCGCCGCACTGCTGGCCGCCGCCGGACTGGCCGCCGTCACCGAGGCCCCGGCCACCGCCGCGAGCCAGCCCTGGATGAACACCGCGCAGACCCCCGACCAGCGCGCCGGGGAACTCCTGGCAGCGATGACGTCGGCGGAGAAGCTGGCGATGCTCCACGGGGGAGCCTCCTGCGGCTACGTCGGCTGTGTGGACGCCAACACCCGCCTAGGCATTCCGCCCCTGCACCTGCAGGACGGCCCGGTCGGCGTGGGCGACGGACTGACCGACGTCACCGCGCTTCCGGCCCCGGTGGCCGGCGCCGCCAGCTGGGACCCCACGCTGATGCAGCAGTACGGTCAGGTCATCGGCAGTGAGCAGTGGGGCAAGGGCACCAACGTCGTGCTGGCCCCCACCATCAACATCGTCCGCGACCCACGGTGGGGGCGCGCCTTCGAGTCCTTGGGGGAGGACCCCTACCTGTCCGGGCAGTTGGGCGCGGCGGACATCCAGGGCATCCAGAGCCAGGGGCCGATGGCCCAGGTGAAGCACTTCGCGGTCTACAACCAGGAGACCAACCGCAACAACGCCTCCGACAACGCCGTGGTCTCCGCCAGGGCCGAACGGGAGATCTACCTCCCCGCCTTCGAGACCGCCGTCCAGCAGGGACAGGCCGACTCGGTGATGTGCTCCTACTCCGCGATCAACGGCCCCTTCGCCTGCGAGAACGGTCCCCTGCAGAACACCGTCCTCAAGGGCGACCTCGGCTTCACCGGTTTCATCACCTCCGACTGGGGAGCCACCCACTCCACCGTGGCCTCGGCGAACAACGGCCTGGACATGGAGATGCCCGGCAGCGACTACTACGGCAGCGCGCTCACCACCGCCGTCGCCAACGGGCAGGTCTCGCAGGCGACGGTGGACGACCACACCCGCCGCATCCTGGTCTCGATGTTCCGCCGTGGCCTGTTCGACCACCCGCAGACCGGCACCACCTCGGCCGTCGTGACCTCCGCCGCCCACACCGCGCTGGCCACCCAGGTGGCAGAGGAGGGCAGCGTGCTGCTGAAGAACAGCGCGGCGCAGTTGCCGCTCACCCCCGCCGCCCAGTCGGTGGCCGTGATCGGCGACGACGCCGGCACCCATGCCGTCTCCCAGGGCGGCGGCAGCGCCGGCGTCAACGGCAGCCGGCTGATCACCCCCTACCAGGGCATCAAGGCCCGCGCAGGCAGCGGCAGCACCGTCACCTTCGCCCAGGGCGTCGCCTCCGCAGACGGCGCGCTGGCCCCCGTCCCCAGCAGCGTGCTCACTCCGTCCTCCGGCGCAGGGCCGGGCCTCTACGGGCAGTACTACAACAGCACCGACCTCTCCGGAGCGGTAGCCGCCTCCCGGGTGGACTCCGCCATCGACAGCGTCTGGGGCGGACAGTCCCCCCTCGCAGGCGTCAACGCGACCAACTGGTCCGCGAAGTGGACCGGCACCCTGACCCCGCCCACGACCGGCACCTACCAGTTCTCGCTCAACAGCGACGACGGCAGCCGACTGTTCGTCAACGGCCAGCAGGTCATCAACAACTGGTACAACCAGGGCCCGACCACCCGAACCGGCAGCGTCACCCTTACCGCGAACCAGCCCGTCGACATCGAGGTCGACTACTACCAGGCGGGCGGCGGAAGCAACGCCACCCTGGGCTGGCAGGTCCCCGGACAGTCCCTGCACGACCAGGCGGTGGCCGCAGCCAGGAGTGCCGACACGGCCGTGGTCTTCGTCAGCGAGTACGAGTCCGAAGGCGGTGACCTCTCCTCGATCGACCTCTCGGCCGCCCAGAACCAGCTGGTCGCCGACGTCGCCGCGGTCAACCCGCACACGATCGTGGTGGTCAACAGCGGCTCGGCGGTCACCATGCCGTGGGCCGACAAGGTCCAGGCCGTCGTCGAGAACTGGTACCCCGGCCAGCAGGACGGCACGGCCATCGCGGCCCTGCTCTACGGCGACGTCAACTTCTCCGGCAAGCTGCCGGTGACCTTCCCGCAGTCGCTCGCGGACGTCCCGGCCTCCACCACCGCCCAGTGGCCCGGGCAGAACGGCACCGTCCAGTACTCCGAGGGCGTCGACGTCGGCTACCGCTGGTACGACGCCCAGAACAAGACGCCCCTCTTCCCCTTCGGCTACGGCCTGTCCTACACCACCTTCGGCTACGCCAACCCGACCGTCAGCGCCCCCGACGCCACCGGCAAGGTCACCGTCGGCTTCGACGTCACCAACACCGGCAGCAGGGCCGGCTCCGAGGTCGCCCAGGTCTACGTCACCCAGCCGGCCAGCAGCGGTGAACCGCCGACGAACCTGCGCGGCTTCCAGCGCGTCACCCTGACACCCGGTCAGACCCAGCACCTCACGATCACGCTCGACGCCCGCAGCTTCCAGTACTGGAACACCACCAGCAACGCCTGGACCACCGCGACCGGAACCAGCACGGTCTCGATCGGCTCCTCCTCCCGGGACATCCGGCTGACCGGCCAGACCACGACCACCGGGACCAGCGGGGGCGGCACTCAGACCGCCCTGCCCCGTACGGGCTGGTCGGCGAGTGCGTCGGCGACCGGTGGGAGTGATGTGGCGGGGAACATGCTGGACGGTGATGCGGCGACGCGGTGGAGTTCGGGGACGCCGATGGTGCCTGGGCAGACGGTGACGGTGGACATGGGTGCCGTCCACACCGTCGACGGGATCGCTTTGGACGCGGCGGGCAGTGCGTCGGACTACCCGCGCGGCTACCAGGTGGCGCTGTCGACGGACGGCAGTGCCTGGAGTGCGCCGGTGGCGACCGGGAGCGGCACGGCCGCGCTGGTGACGGCAGGCTTCCCGTCGCAGTCCGCACGCTACATCCGGGTCACCCAGACCGGCAGTTCCAGCTCCTGGTGGTCCATCGCCGAGTTCAACGCCTATGGCTGACCGTCCGGCGGCCGGTCGGAGCGGGTAGGAAACAGCGGCCGCTCGCGCATGAGGGCGTGCGCGGGCGGCCCGGCCGCGCGGCGCGGCAGACCCGGCTGTCGGCGCGTCGGCGCAGCGCGAGGGTTGCGCCGGCCGAACCCTGGGTCTTCTTTCCGCGGAGCCGGGGAGCTAGCGCACGCAATTGTGCGACCTCACGGCCGGTCGTCGTGCTGACCGCGGAGCCGGCCAGCGCCTGATATCGGCCCGAAAGGCCAAATTTCCGGTGCGTCGATGATGGAGCGGACGTGCCGGGCCCGGAGGTAGCTGCGGACGATCTGCGGTTGCTTCTGCCGGCGGCGGAAGACACGCTCCACCTGGTCGGCGAGTCGGTCGGCGTTGCGAGCCCGCGGGATCGGACGAATGGGGTGCGGTCGAACTGCCGGACCGGACAACCGCTACGGCCGCCTGCGCGATCGGGGCCGTTTACCGCGCCGGATCAGGGAAACGCGGACACCATGGACGGTGTGTCGAAAACCTCCGGCGCGGGGTGGAGCAAGGCCGCGACACGTCTCTGCGCGTGCCGACCCGATGCCGAGGAGCAGATCGTGACCACCGAGACATCCGTCCGCCCGTCCGCCCTGCCGCCGTGGCCCGAGGGGCCCGGTCGCCGGCACGGGGAGGGCGGATGATGAACGGCACGTCGGGCGAGCCTCCCCGAGCTGATGCCGGTGCGGCGCAACACCGTCGCGGTATCGCCGAGGTGTTCACACGAATGGCGGCCGGCGGCGACCTGGATCTGCCGTTGCCCGGCGGCGGCCGGACCCGTGCCCGATGGGATTCGCTGACGCGCTGGGGGCAGCGGGACTTGTCCCTGGCCCGGCTGGCAGAGGGGCACACCGACGCCGTGGCGATCCTCGCCGAACTCGGCGCCGAGGACACGGGCGCCCCGACGACGGGCGGCGGTGCGCGTTGGGGCGTGTGGGCCGCCGAGCCGCCCGGGTACCGGCTCGAAGCACGCCGGGCGGCGGGCGGCTGGCGGTTGTTCGGAGTGAAGCCGTTCTGCTCGGGCGCCCGGACGTGCACGCACGCGCTCGTCACCGCCCGTGAGGGCGAACTGCGGCGGCTGTTCGCCCTCGAGGTCGCACAGCCCGGCGTCGAACCGCTGCCGGACAGCTGGCCCGGCCCGGGCATGGCGGGCAGCGACACCCTGGACGTGAACCTCGACGGCGTGCGGGCCACGGCGGTGGGCGAGCCGGGTGCCTACCTGGATCGCCCGGGCTTCCACCACGGCGGGATCGGCGTCGCCGCCTGCTGGTACGGCGGTGCCCGTGCGGTGGCGGGCACGCTCCTGTCCGCCGCCCGGACGTGGGACCTGGACCCGCACGCGCTGGCGCACCTCGGCGCCGTAGATGCCCGACTGGCGACTGTCGAGGCGCTGCTGGACAGTGCCGCCGCCGCGGTCGACGCCGACCCTCTCGACAACGACGGCGCCGCGCGCCTGCGCACGATGCGCGTGCGCGCGGCCGTCGAGGACGCCGCCGCCGACGTCCTGGTGCGGGTCGGCCGAGCGCTCGGCGCCACTCCGCTGGGCCACGACGCCGCGCACGCCCGCGCGGTCGCGGACCTGACCGTCTACCTGCGCCAGCACCACGCGGAACGGGACCTCGCCGCCCTCGGCAAGGCCGCCTGCGCCACCCGCCTGGATGGGGAGGACGCGTGACCGGCCGCCAGACCCGGCCCCGGTCCGCCCAGCACCTGCGGACCGTGCCGGCCGACCCGATCCAGCGGCCCGGCACCCCCGAACAGGCCTGGCAGGCCTGGGCCGGGCTCAGGGGGCTTCCCGCCGTCGACCCGCTCGCCTGTCTGCCGGCCCGCCGCGATCGCCGGCCGCGGGTCCTGGTGGTGGCAGCCCATCCGGATGACGAGGTTCTCGGCTTCGGCGGCACGCTCGCCGTCCTGGCCGCATCCGGGGTCCGGCTGCGTCTGGTGTCCGTCACGGCGGGCGAGGCCTCCCACCCGCACAGCCGTGCATCGGTGGCGCACAACCTGGCAGCCGTCCGCATCCGGGAGCTGCGCGAGGCGCTGGCCCGCTTGGGCGCCGCCGACGTGCAGAGCGTGGCGCTGGGTGTACCCGACGGCAGGGTCACCCAGAGCGAGCAGGAGCTGTCCGGCCGGCTGGCCGGGCTGCTCGGGGACTGCGACCTGTGCGTGGCGCCGTACAGCCACGACCTCCACCCGGACCACGAGGCGGCAGGGCGTGCCGCCCTCGCTGCCGGCGCGACGCGGGGCGTCGCGGTGTGGGAGTACCCGGTCTGGGCCTGGCACTGGGCGGTGCCCGACGACGGACGGCTGCCGTGGCACCGCGCCGCCCGCCTCCCGCTGCCGTTCGCCGCCCAGGACCGCAAACGAGCGGCACTCGCCTGCTTCCGCAGCCAGATCGAACCGCTCGGCGACCGGCCCGGGGACGCGGCGATCCTGCCGCCGGCCGAACTCGCCCACTTCCGCCGCGACTTCGAGGTGATCTGGCGATGACGACCTCCGGACACGACACCGCGGACGCGGAGGCCGGCACGCCGGGGGACTACTTCACCCGCATGTACGCCGACCACGCGGACCCCTGGCAGCTCGCGGACCGCTGGTACGAGCAGCGCAAGTACGCCCTCACGCTCGCCGCCCTGCCCAAGCCGACCTACCGCAGCGCCTTCGAGCCCGGCTGCTCGGTCGGTGTCCTGTCCAGCCTGCTCGCCGGCCGCTGCCGGGCCCTGCTCTCCTGCGACCGGGAAGAACGCGCCCTCGACCAAGCCCGCGCCCGCCTCGCCCACCTGCCGCACGTGCGCGTGGAGCACCGCCTGCTGCCCGACAGCTGGCCCCGGGGAAGCTTCGACCTCATCGTGCTGTCCGAGTTGCTGTACTACTTCACCGCCGCCGGCACCGCCGACCTGCTGGACCGTACGGTGCGGTCCCTGGAGCCGGGCGGAACCCTGGCACTCGTCCACTGGCGCCACCCGGTCGCCGACCACGCCCGGAGCGCCGAGGCGGTGCACCAGCAGTCCTGTGGTCATCCGGCCCTGGTGCGGATCGCCGCCCACCGCGAGCCGGACTTCCTCCTCGACGTGTTCACCCGCCCCCGTCAGCCCGGCACCCCGGCGGAGCGCCTGTCGGTGGCCGCCGTCGAGGGGCTGACGTGATCCGCGCCCTGGTCGTCGTCGTCCCGGCCCGCGACGAAGAGGAACTGCTGGCCGACTGCCTGGACGCGCTGCGCCGGGCCGCCCGGCACCCGCGGGTGCGGGACCTGCCGTGCCGGGTGACCGTGGTGGCCGACGCCTGTCGGGACGCAACCGCCGCCATCGCACGCCGCCACGGCGCGCAGTTGTTGGAACTCACCGCGGGGAACGTCGGGGCGGCCCGGGCGGCGGGCAGTCGCGACGCTCTGGAGACCGTACTGTCCGCACAGCCGGGTCTGACCCCGGACAGCGTGTGGCTGGCCCACACCGACGCTGACTCCCGCGTCCCGGCCGACTGGCTCGCACGCCAGCTCACGCACGCGGCCTGCGGGTGGCAGGCCGTCGTGGGCACGGTCCGCGTCGCTGACTGGCGCGGTCATCCGGACAACACCGCCACGGCCTTTCGACTGCACTACCAGCAGGACCAGCAGGACCAGCAGGCCGGCGGGCACCGGCACGTCCACGGGGCGAACCTCGCCGTGCGGGCCGACGCGTACCGCGCGGCCGGCGGCTTCCCACCGCTGCCCGTCGGCGAGGACAGGACGCTGGTCGCCGCCCTGGAGGCCGCCGGCTTCCGCGTCAAACGCACCAGCCGGAACCCCGTGACTACCTCCGCCCGGTGCACCCCCCGAGCCCGCGGCGGCTTCGGTGACTTCCTGCGCGACCTCGACGCACTGACGGGCTGACCTCGGCGCGCGAGCACCGCGGCATCCGCCGTACCCGGCTCGGAGCGCGCCGCCGGTCTGCTGGTCGCAGTCGGCGTCGTCACCGCCGCCCCGGCGGCGTGGACCGGCTGGGTCGACTGGGCGGTGCAACACGAGCAGCAGATGTGGACCGGCCTGCTGCACGCCCCCTCGATATCCGTCGAGGTGGGCCTGTACGGCGCGTCATGGGCCGCCCGCTCACGAGGCCGGGGCGGGCTGGGGCGTGCACTGGGCTTCGGCGGACTGGTGGCGGTCGGCACCGGGGCCGCGATCGGTGGCCACCTGGCCTACCGGCAGGCCGCCGGCGCGAACACGGCCGCGCCCGTCCCGCACCTGGTGGAGCCCGGCTGGCACACGATCGGGGACGCCGACGAGTTCGCCACGGGCGCAGCCGTCCTTCACCACCCGGACGGACGGTGGCTGAGGACCTGGCGCCCAACGGGAGCGGCCGTTAGGCCCCGGAGGGAGCCGGGCGCCGGGCGGCCACCAAGTCCCCGTCTGGGGGAACCACCAACTCCATTCCCGCCGCTTCGAGTTCCTCTTCGAGGACGCCCGGTGCCGCGGGCCACATGCGGAAGCTCTCCTGCTCCTGGCGCAGCACCTCGCCGTCGCGTTCGACCTGGTAGTCGAAGCGGACGGTGATGACGCCGCGGTCGGGGGTGCGCGTGATTCGGGCGCGGTACTGGTCCAGGCCCAGGCGCACGGGCGGCAGCAGGCTGCTCTCCGGGTCGGGCGGAAGGGCGGTGGGCGGCGGGTCGAACAGCAGCAGTCCACCAGGCACGAGCGCCGTGAAGGCGGCCCGCCACAGGGACCGGCGTTCGGCGGGCTCCAGACAGCCCACCACGTTCGCGGCGACCACCAGGTCGGCCACCTCGCTCAACGCGCACGCGGGGAGGGTCTGCGGGTGGACGGTGATGCGGGACCGCTGGTCGGCGCCCAGCCGGGCCAGGCGGGCGAGCAGCGCGGTACGCATCGCCGGTGACGGCTCCACCACGTGCACGGGGGCCGCGCCAGCGCGCACCAGGACCTCGGTGGCGGCACCGGTTCCGGCGCCGGCGTCGATGATGCCCACCCGGGAGCTGCGCGCGGCTCCGGCGAAGCGGCGTTCGGCGCGCCGGCGGTCGTCCTCGGCCTGCAGCAGGTCGTAGAACTCGGCGGACACCGCGTACTGCGGCGGATCGGCGGCCTGGTCCGTGGTCACTGCGTGGTCCCGGCCGGCCGGGCCAGCGCGCTGTCCTGCAGGCCGGCGAGCAGGGCCGCGGCGTCTTCGTGGATCTCCAGGGCTCCGGCCGTCCGCAGCTCGTGGGCGCTCCAGCCGCCGCTCAGGACGGCGAGGCACCGGACGCCGGCTTCGCGGGCGGCTTTGACGTCCCAGGGGGTGTCGCCGACGAAGAGCGCCTCCTGCGGCCGGGCCCCGGCCTTGTCGAGTGCGGCGTGGACGAGGTCGGGTGCGGGTTTGCTCTCCTGGACGTCGTCCGCGCTGGTCGCGTGCGCGATGACGTCGTCCGCGCCCAGGGCGCGGCGCATGACCTCGAGGTCGCGTCCGGCGGCGGAACTGGCCAGAACGACCGTCCACCCGCGCGCTGCGACGGCGCGCAGCAGCTCGCCGGCCTGGTCGAAGGCTCTCAGCCGGGGCCAGAAGCGGGCGTACAGGGCCTTGTGCGCCGCACTGACCTCATCGTCCTGGTCGCGGTCGCGGTCCTGGCCGAGCAGGTGGTCCAGGAGCTGGTCTCCGCCCATGCCGATCGCGTGGTGGATGCGGGCCATCGCCGGGTGGTGGCCGTACTGGGCCAGTGCCTCCGACCAGGCGAGCGTGTGCAGGTAGTTCGTGTCGAGGAGCGTGCCGTCGACGTCGAACAGAGCCGCTGGCGCCATGGCGTTCCTACCTTCCGTACGGGGAGCGCAGAGCCCGGTGCGCATGCCGGGACGGAGCTTCCCGCCCGCCTGCGCGGTGCCCTTGTTGCCTTGCTTCCGCATGCCCGCAGCGTTGCCCCGCACACACCTGTCGCCCTTTTTATCTCCAAATGGACCAGTTTGGTCGGTGAGTGGCGCGGGCACCTGGCCCCGTATGGTGCGAATCGGCTACACGATGATGAGTGAGCAGCGGGGGCCGCGGCAGCTGGTGGAGGACGTGGTGCGGGCGGAGCAGGTCGGCTTCGACTTCTCCGTGGCGTCCGACCACTACTTCCCGTGGTTGGAGGAGCAGGGGCATTCCCCGTACGTGTGGAGCGTGCTCGGTGCGGCGGCTCAGGCGACCGAGCGGATCCCGTTGATGACGTACGTGACCTGCCCGACGATGCGGTACCACCCGGCTGTGGTGGCGCAGAAGGCCGCCACCGTGCAGCTGCTCTCGCAGGGGCGGTTCCGGCTCGGGCTGGGGTCGGGAGAGAACCTGAACGAGCACGTCACGGGTGCGGGCTGGCCGCCTGCCGACGTGCGCCAGCAGATGCTGGCCGAGGCGGTCGGGATCATCCGGGAGCTGTTCGCCGGCGGTTACGTGAACCACCGGGGCGAGTACTTCCAGGTGGAGTCGGCGCGGCTGTGGGACCTGCCCGAGCAGGCGCCGCCGATCGGTATCGCAGTCTCGGGCCGGCAGTCCTGCGAGCTCGCGGGGAAACTCGCCGACCTGGTGATCGCCGTGGAGCCCGACTCCGCGCTCCTGGACGCCTTCGACCGGCACGGCGGGGCGGGCAAGCCGCGGGTGGGCCAGCTGCCGGTCTGCTACGACGCTGACCGGGACCGCGCGGTGGCCCGCGCGCACGAGCAGTTCCGCTGGTTCGGCGGCGGGTGGAAGGTCAACGCCGAACTGCCCGGCCCGGCCGCCTTCGATGCCGCGAGTCAGTTCGTACGTCCTGACGACGTTGCGCAGTCCATCCCCTGCGGCGACGACGTGGACGACTTCGTCGAGGCGGTGCGCGCCTTCACCGATGCCGGGTTCACCGAGGTCGCCCTGGTCCAGATCGGCGGCGAGGCCCAACGGCCGTTCCTCGACTGGGCCGAATCGTCCCTGCTGCCCGCCCTGCGCGATCTCTGACTGCGCACTGCGGCACTGCGGCACTGCGCGCCGCGCATGCCGCGTCCGACATGGCGGAGCGACTGGCGAGGCGGTCAGCGGGACCGTTCGCAGCGGCGGTCGGCGGTCGGCGCGCGCAGCTCGTGACCCGTTCAGCCGGTCACCGGCATGCGGTCAGCCCAAGCGGGGGACACGGAAGGACACCACAAATCTGCCGAAAGGAACTCCTATGTCCACCGATGCGATCGTTCTCCTGAAGGAAGACCACAAGGAGGCCCGCCGCCTTTTCAGGGCCTTCACCAGCGCAGGCGAGAACGCCCACGCGGCCAAGGCCGACCTGGTGAGCCAGATCCTGGAAGCCCTCACCGTGCACACCTACATCGAGAACGAGGTGATGTACCCCGAGGTGCGCAGGCTCGTGCCCGCCCTGGAGCAGGACATTCTGGAGTCCTACGAGGAGCACCACGTCGCCGACCTGCTCTGCGCCGAACTGGCCGCGATGAGCCCCGAGGACGAGAGGTTCGACGCCAAGACCACCGTGCTGATCGAAAGCGTCACCCACCACATCGAGGAGGAGGAGAACGACTGGTTCCCGAAGGTCCGCGAGGCACTGGGCCGCAAGGAACTCCAGGAGATCGGCGCCCGGCTGATCGAGGCGCGCACCAGAGCGCCGCGCCGGCCGGAGCAGCCCAGCGCCCTGAAGAAAGCCGCCGACGCGATCCTCTCCTAGCACGCCACCCCGACCCCGTGGTGGCACATGGACATCGGCCCGGTCGGCGGGGAGGGCGACCGGGCCCGTGCCCTCACGGCGTCACCGGCCGACTTGCCACCGGTACCAGCGTCTGCGCGAGCCCCCGGCACCGCGGAGGACGAACCCCAGAAGCCACAGCACGAGCATCACACCCGTCGCCCCGGTTGCGGGTTCGTTTCCCGGCTTGTGGTCAGTGCCGTCCGGGCTGCTGAGGGTTCTTGGTCTCGGCGCCGTGCGCGAAGCCCCCGGCGTCGTCGGCGCTGCGGCGCGGTTCCTGCTGGGCCCGCAGGCGCGGCAGGACGCGGCGCAGGTCGTCCAGGAGGAGGTCGGCGAGGTCGTGGCCGAAGCCGTTGCGCACGACGATGCGCAGCGCGGCGAGGTCGGTGCGGTTGGCGGGGAAGGTGTAGGCGGGGACCAGCCAGCCGTGTTCCCGCAGGGCGGCGGAGACGTCGAACACCGAGAAGTTGTGGACGTCGTCCCGTAGCCGCACGGCGAAGACGGGAAGCTCGGAGCCGTCGGTGATGAGTTCGAACGGGTCGAGCTTGGCGATCTCGGCGGCCAGGCGGGTGGCGACGTCGCGGCAGGTCTGCTGGACGCGGCGGTAGCCGTCAAAGCCCAGGCGCAGGAAGTTGTAGTACTGGGCGACGACCTGGGCGCCGGGGCGGGAGAAGTTGAGGGCGAAGGTGGGCATGTCGCCGCCGAGGTAGTTGACGTGGAAGACCAACTCCTCGGGCAGGGCGGCGGCGTCGCGCCACAGGGCCCACCCGACGCCGGGCATGACGAGGCCGTACTTGTGGCCGGAGGTGTTGATGGAGGCCACGCGCGGCAGGCGGAAGTCCCAGGGGAGGTCGGGGTCGAGGAAGGGGGCGATCATGCCGCCGGAGGCGGCGTCCACGTGCAGGGGGATGTCCCACCCCGAGTACTGCTGCAGGTCGTCCAGGGCCGCGGCGATGTCGGCGACCGGCTCGTAGCTGCCGTCGAACGTGGAGCCGAGGACCGCCACGACCCCGATCGTGTTCTCGTCGCACAGTTGCGCCGCGCCCTGGGCGGACAGGTGGTAACGCTCGTCCTCCATGGGCACGTAGCGCGGCTCGACCTCGAAGTACTCGCAGAACTTCTCCCAGCACACCTGCACGTTGATGCCCATGACCAGGTTCGGCCGCCCGGCGGCCCCTCCCGCAGCCCGGCGGGTGTGCTGCCAGCGGCGCTTGAGAGCCAGCCCGGCGAGCATCGCCGCCTCGCTGGAGCCGGTGGTCGAGCACCCCACCGCCTGGTGGGCGTCCGGAGCGTGCCAGAGCCGGGCGAGCATCGCGGTGCAGCGCGTCTCCAGCTCGGCCGTCTGGGGGTACTCGTCCTTGTCGATCATGTTCTTGTCGGCGCACTCGGTCATCAGCCGCTCGGCCTGGGGCTCGGCCCAGGTGGAGACGAAGGTGGCCAGGTTGAGGCGGGCGTTGCCGTCGAGCATCAGCTCGTCGTGGACGATCTGGTACGCGGTGTCCGGGTCCATCTCCCCGCGAGGGATCTCGTGCCGCGCCACGGTGCGCGGCTCCCTGCTGAACAGGGGGTTGGCGGTTCCCTCGGCCCGGGAGTGGTGCTGGTGGCGGGGGTGCTTGAGGCCCACGGTCGGATTCCTTCCACGGTGTGCTGAACGGGAGCGGCGCCGGACCGGCCAGCGTTGCGGTGATCTTCGCCCGGCAGCGCCGGGGGGCGCTTCGAACGTGGTGGCGGTGGGCCCCCGCCCTCGTGGGGGCCCGCCGACACAGCGTCAGGAAGCCGCGTCTGCCCCCTACCGGCCGGAAGATTCCCCCGAATATGTCCCGTGGACCCGGGCAACCGATCCCTGACGCTGACTACGGAGGTCGAGATGGTTCCCCTTCTTCTTGTTCTGCTACTGGCACTGATCCTGTTCGGTGCCGGCTTCGCACTGAAGGCCCTGTGGTGGGTGGCCATCGTGGTCCTGGTGGTGTGGCTGCTCGGATTCGTGGCCCGCGGCACCGGCGCCTCCGGCAGCCGCGGCCGCTGGTACCGCTGGTAAGCAATCCCGCGGCGCGAGGGGGCACGCACCATGGTGCGTGCCTCCTCGTCATCTCCGCTGCTGTCCCCGCCAGGGCTCTCTCCCGCGGCGCGCGGCTTCTCCCCGGCGGGCACTGCCGTCGACACCAACAGGGCAGAGGACGAAGGGGGAGGCGAGGAACCCCCGTGGCTGCCCCCGTACAAGGGCTGGAGCAAACGATGGATTCCCAAACGCCCGCAGGAAGCCCCGGCCGGGACCTGACCCCGGCCCGCAGAGCCGGCGGCCCACGCACCCGGATCCAGATACCCGGCCGCGCCGCGCCCCAGGTCACCTCGTGGTTCCGCGCAGGCTTCGCCCTCAGCGTCGGCGCGCTGCTGGCCTGGCGCCTGACGGACGCGGTACTCCAGCTCACTTCGCTGCTCACCCTGCTGCTCCTGGCCGTGTTCATCGCGGTGAGCCTGGAGCCCGTGGTCGCATGGCTGGTGTGCCGTGGTCTGCGCCGCGCCTGGTCGGTGGCGCTCGTGGTGGCGGGGTTGGTCGTGCTGCTGACGGCCCTGCTCGCAGTGGTCGTCCCGCCGGTCGAGACCGAGGGGAGCGCCCTGGTCAGCGCTGTCCCGGGCTGGCTCCAGCGGTTGCACGACCACCAGTCGACACTCGGGCGGATCGAGGACCACTACCACCTGGTCGAGCGGGCCAAGGAGCAGCTGGGCAACGGCGGCTTCGGCGGCGTGCTCGGTGCGGGTCAGCTCCTGCTCAGTACGGTGACGTCGACCGTGATCGTCGTCAGCGTCGCCCTGTACGTGATGGCGGCCCTGCCGGTGATCAAGGCGTTCTGCTACCGCTTTGTGCCGCGCAGCCGGCGCCAGGAAGTGGAGGAGATCACCGAGGAGATCCTGGCCCGGACGGGCCGTTACATGCTGGGCAACGTGCTGACCTCCGCCGTCGCCGGCCTGGCGACCTTCGCCTGGTGCGCGGCCACCGACGTCCCCTTCGCGGGAGCGCTGGGGGTGTTCGTCGCGTTGATGGATCTGGTCCCGATGGTCGGCTCGACCATCGGGGGCGTGGTCGTCAGCCTGGTCGCGCTGTCGGTGTCACTGCCGGTGGCTCTCGCCACTGCCGGCTTCTACATCGCCTTCCGGCTCCTCGAGGACTACCTGATCATGCCGCGGGCCATGAAATTCGTGGTGGACGTGCACCCGGTCGTCACCGTGGTCGCGGTGCTCCTGGGCGGTGCGCTCCTTGGCCTGGTGGGAGCGCTGGTTGCGGTGCCGGCCGCGGTCGCGCTGGGTCTGGTCCTCGACGCGTACGTCTTCCCGCGCACCGACAGCGCCTGAGCTCAGCTGAGGCATCCGCTCTACCGCTCCGACCCGGCCGCCCCTCGCGGTCCCACGCGATAGCGCGCCCTCGGTGAGGGTGACGTGGATGCCGTGCTGCTGGAGGCTCTTGAGCGCGGGGGCAGCAGCAGCGCTCCGGCGGTGGGGAACGTGCCGATCCGCAGGGTCGGGGCGTCGCGTTCGATACTCGCTCACTTCTGCCACTCGGAATCATCCGAGACGTCACAAGCCTCGCCGCCGCCTACATACTGGCCCGGCTGCTGGGGCAGCCCGCCACCGGCGTCATCGCCTACCGACACGGCATGTTCGTGGAACTCTCGGCAGGCGGCTACGCCGCCTGCCGCTCGCGGCTCGGGAGGGGTGCTCACACGTCGATGCGGCCGTCCCGATGTGACGAGCGCGCAGCACTGCCGATCTGCAGCGTGCTGGTAGGGAGAGTAGAGCCGGCTATTTGAGGGTCACGATCATTCGTACGGTGGTTCCCTGGGGGTTGGAGCGGATCTGGACGAGGTCGCAGAGTTGGTGGATGAGCCACAGGCCCCGTCCGCCCATCTGGTCGAAGCGGGGGCGGATCCGTCCACCCAGGGGGTCCTGGAGGTATCCGGTGTCGTGGACTTCGCAGACGAGGTCGCCCTGTTCGGCCCAGGTGCGCAGGGTGCCGGTGCCGCCGCCGTGGCGGATGCTGTTGGCGGCGGCTTCGGTGACGGCTGCCAGGAGGTCCAGTAGCCGGTCGGGCTCCAGGTTGTGGGCGTTCGCGCAGGCGGTGACCTTTTCACGGACCAGGGCCAGGCCTCCTGCCTGGAAGACCAGTTCCTCGTGCGGGTCGCAGGGGCCGGACAGTTCGGTGTGCGGGTAGGGGCCGTCCCGGTAGTCGGTGTTCGCGCTCCGGGTCCCTCCCGTCCACAGCAGCGGGTGGCTGCGGCGGGCCGACTCCAGTACGTCCGTCTCGACGCTCGTAGTGTCGTAAGGGCACAGCAGCCACCAGGCGGGGGCGTGGAGGAATGCCTGGTTGAGGAGCCACTCGTGGTACTGCAGTTCGGCGCGTTCGCCCGTGGTGCGGCCCTGCCAGAGGGATTCGCTGATGGCCCGTACCGGATGCCCCTGGGCCATGCCCTCGTTGACGCGGTCCTGCCAGGTGGCGATCAGTCGCCCCGGGCGGCGGCTCAGCTCGGCGGCGTCCAGGTACGAGACGCTCCGGGCGGCATCGGTGCCGGCCAGTTCCTCACGCAGGATCTCCTGCTTGCCCGCTCCGACGGCCACCAGCACCGTCTCGTTCCCGGCCACCGCATCCTCGATAAAGGACACGGCGCCGTCCAGGAAGGCGTCCTCGCCCTCGTAGGGGAAGAGTTCATGGCGAAACCCCGGGCTCTTGGCCTCAGGGCCGGCCTGAGTCATCACGTGGTCGTTCACGGGACCAGCTCCACCGGGATCTGCGGGGCGTCGTAGCCGGCCAGGCTCCAGTTGCGGCGCACTGTGCGATTCGCTCCCTTGATCAGCACCCTGCGGCCCGGGAGCGACAGTGCCGCCTGGACCAGGGCCTGCATGGCGGCTGCGTCCATCAACCGCAGATCCTGGCAGTACAGACTCAGGTTGGTCGCGGACACCAGCAACTCACGGACCGCGGTGCCGAAGACCGTGGCGCCGTCGAAGTCCACCACCCCGGTCACGCTCCAGCAGTCCGTGTCCACGTTGAACATCCGAAAGTCAGGCATCCCTGTTCGCCTACCCGCATGGTGCGGATGCACGCCGGCGACCTGCTCGAGCGCGGACACCGAGAAACCCTCGCGCGCGTAGGAACACACGACCATGGCCGTCTGGGAGGCGACGAGAGCATCGAGCTCCGTCTCGTGGCGCGCCAACTCCCCGGCTGTGGCCCCGCCCGGCCAGAGCCGGTCCATCTGCGCCAGGACCCGCAGCGCCCGGAAACCCTGTCGCCCAGCGGTGTGGGCCTCGCGGCGCACCAGACCCAGCAACGCCTCGGCGTCCAAGCTCCGTCCCTGGGCGCGTTCGACGGCAGGATCGACCAGCAGGCTCTGGGGCAGATTCTGCTCGAGCCAACGGGTCGGGGGAGTTCCGACGATCAACATCTTGTCCCCAGCGCGCTGCCCGTTCACCAGGTAGGCCCGGGCGCTGCCGTGGTAGTCGTCGCCGGGTGCGACCAGCCAGCAAACATGGTCACCCACGTCCACAGAGTCGAGGGTGCCCACATCACGAGCGACCCTCATGCCATACCGCCTCGGCCACCCTGGCGCATCTCCCTCATCCCTCCACTGTGCCACGCGTACCCCACCAGGCCGGTGACAGCTACGTACGCAGGATCCCCCACGCAGAAGGGGCTTGCCGGCTCCGCCCACCATGAGACAGCACCTGCGCCTCCCCCTGTGATCCAGACCCCAGTATGGCCGGGATCCAGCGACGACTCGGACGCTAACTCCTGGCACGGCGCCGCTGCCCTGGGCCCGGGACGCCACACCGGTCCGACCGGGGCCAGCCTGGCCGGCTTCGCCGGGGGCGGTGACGCATCCTCCAACGCGGCCACCGAACCGGCGCTCCCACTGGCTGGCGTCGGCACGACCACAGACGCCTCCGCCCCCGGGGATTCAGCGAGGACCTCGCTGCCACGCTGCCGGGCGCTCACTTCCAGTCGGCTTCCGCCTCGGCGAGCTCGGCCAGGACCCGCGCCCTCCACCGCAGACCCTCCACGCGCTCTCGCGCGGTCCACTCCTCCAACTCACCCACGACCGACGACACCCAACACCTCCTTGGACGAGACAACCCGACGGTTCAACCTAGCCGTCTCTGCCCGCTCGCTGCTCCACCCCGCTCCTGCTGCCGCTGCTTCTGCTCGCCGTACTGCCCCGTGCCTGCACCGCGCACCAAGCCGACCGCCACACTCGCGGACCGGCGCCTGCGCCACACCCCGGTGTACTCCACTCACGGGCGTCCCACGGCGCTCGACGTACGCGGGGCGACCATGCGCCTGGGGCTGCAGGACCGGTTCGCCGCCGTCGTCGCCCGGCTCGAAGAAGCTGCCGCACGGTCAGCCCGCGGCGACGACCGGTCATATGTGGCCGGTGCCATGGCCTGTCCACTGGGCAGCACAAGCTGGTCCGATGGGTTCGTCCGAGCTGACGGCCCAGCGGCGCCGTCATCCTCCAGACCTCGCATGCCACCCCCCAGCTCCGAGAGGATGATCGATGAAAGCACTTCTGCCCGCTTGGCGACTGCACGCGAAAGCTGCCGTCGTGGCCGTGGCGACGGCCGTGGCAGTGTTGCTCCCGAACGCGCCCGCACACGCGGACGGCGCTGCCCCTCCGACGTTGGCCGACGGCTTCGGCCTCACCCAGGTCGCCACCGAGCCCGTGATCGCCGCCAAGAACACTCCCGGCGACTTCGTCATCACCGTGGTCACGCCCCAGGTCACGGGCCGCCACCACGTCCGCATCGTGCTGCCGGACGGCTACTACACCTCCCCGGGCAAGCGCTACCCGGTCCTCTACCTGCTGCACGGATCCCCCGGCGACCCGGCGGATTACTTCGACTTCTCCAGCGCCGTCAACGGCTCCGCAGGCATGATCATGGTGATACCGGACGGCGGATCTCGCGGCTGGTACTCCAACTGGGCCAACCAGAACACCGTCCTGGGGGCACAGAACTGGGAGAACTTCCACATCAACCAGGTGATCCCGTTCATCGACGCCAACCTGCGCACGATCGCCGCCCGCGAGGGCCGCTCCATCGCCGGGATCTCCATGGGCGGCTTCGGCGCCGTTCACTATGCCGAACGCCACCCAGGCCTGTTCTCCCAGGTGGCCTCGCTCTCCGGCGACCTGGACCTGTCGACGAACGAGATGGTCCTGCGCGAGGTCGTGGTCGCGTCCCTGATCGACGCCAACGGCGCGATCTGCGCCTCCACCACCGGCGGCTGCGCAGGCGACCCGTACGCGCCCGGCGTCGACAGCGACGCCCTGTACGGCTCGCCCTACCCGGTTTTCAACGCCGACCGCCTGTGGAACGAGAACGACCCGAGTGCCCACGCGGACGCACTGCGCGGCATGGGTGTCTCGATCTACGTCGGCAACGGTGGCGGCCCCGCCGGGGACGTACGGGAATGGTGGCTGGAGAGCGCCTCCGTGCACATGAAGCAGCACCTGGACGCGGCGGGCATCCCCCTCAATTGGCAGGACTACGGCAACGGCGTCAGCTGGGGCTGCGACGGCGGCCATGATGCGGGCTGCTGGGAGCAGGATCTGAAGGACCTCATCCCCCGCCTGCAGCAGGCATTCGCTTCCTCCTGAGTAGGGCAGGGGAGGAGGACCACCGCGCCATGGGGGCGGAATCGGCCGATTCCGCCCCCCACCCATACCGAGGGCGGGCCAGGTCTGACCCGGCGGCCCGTGCCGGTGTTCCTCAGCGCGAGCGACCGCTGGTGAGCGGGGCCGGTCATAGATGGCCGGTGCCATGGCCTGTTCCGCGGGGCTGGACCAGTGACAGCGTCAGGAGTTCCCGGCACCACGCCAGAGCCTCGTAGTGGCCCAGGCGTGAGCAGCCGATCCGGGCGTCGCACAACCGTCTTCGGAAGAGGAGCTCTCATGCGCAACCTGATCCGTCACCTGCTGGCCTTTGGCGTGGCTGCGGTGATCACTGGCGGTGGATTCGCCGCACCCGTCGCGCACGCGGACACCGTCCCGCACCCCGTAGGAGGCGGCAACGGGATCCTCCTGCAGGTCCACAGCAGTGGCGGCGGGGTGAGCGCGGAACTCTGCACGCTCACCGCCGTGGGGTACGACAACGCGGGCGACCTGGTCGGCTTGACCAATGCCCACTGCGCCATCGACGACGCCGGCAACAAACTGGTCGGCGACCAGGTCTACCTCGACACCAGCCCGAACGGGACCGCCGCCAGCCCGGCGCCGACCACCTTCGACCCGAGCCCCTCGCTGGCCATCGGAGCGATCGGCACGGTCACCTACGTCAGCACCCCGAACAACTACCTCACCGGCGGCACGCCGGGCCTGGACTACGCGGTGATCAAGCTGGACCCGGCCAAGGTCACACCGACCGCGACCGTCAGCAGCCCGTCCGGCTCCATCACCATCACCTCGATCGGCCAGGTTCCCGGGTTCGGCACCAGGATGTGCAAGCAGGGTCACCGAAGCGGTCTGACGTGCGGGATCACCCTGGTGGCGGACCGGATCTGGTACACCACCATGATTCTGACCTACGCCGGGGACTCGGGCTCCCCCGTCGTCAACGGCACAACTCTCACCGGAACCGCCTGGGGCGCCCAGCACTTCACCCCCATCACCTCCATCCTCACCGACATGAACACCCAAGGCGGCGTGGGCGCGGGCTTCCACCTCGCGAACTGAACCACCAGACCTGACCCGCTCCGCAGCAACGAGCCCGCCCGGTCCTCGCGACCGGGCGGGCTCGTTGCACCCTTCATCAGGTGGTACTCGTCGTCGGCTTCCAGCACCTGCTTGCTGCCGTCGTCGCTGGTGATCCGCTCGTCACTGCCGCCAGGCGGCGGTCACCCTGTCCGGTGCTCAGGCGGCTGGTTGGCACCGCTCCCGTTGGTCGGTGGCCGCCGTGCCGGTCGGCGAGTAGTCGGCGAGGTGGTGCTGCAGCCGGATGTGCCGGAACTGGTAGACCGCGCCGCTCTGGCGGAGTACCCCCCGCTGGTAGGCGTCGTCCAGAAAGGCCACGGTGTCCCAGGGCAGCTGGCCGGTCAGCGGTAGCCAGATCCTGGACAGGAGTACCCACTGCCCCCAGGCGGTGAAGGCCAGCGCGTAGGAGACGGCGCCGCCCAGCCCGCTTACCGCACCGATGAACAGTCCTCCCGGCAGTCCCCAGTACAGCGGCCCGAGGGCGCCCTGGAACATCCAGATGAGCAGCCGGCCTCCGAGGGCGATGGCCAGGGTGAGCATCGGTGCCAGCATCAGGACCTGCCGGCTGACTGTCGCTCGGTTGGAGGCGAGCAGGCTGGTCGGGGTGGCCGCGGTGGTGATGTCGACCGGTGCCTCCAGCAGGGTGGCCAGCCCGAAGACCAGCCCGCCGGCCAATCCGAAGATCAGACCGAAGAGCAGCATGTCGATCAGTGTCCCGTCGATCATGCCGTGGCTGTTGAACGGTACTCCGTAGTAGAGCGCACGTTCCAGGGCCACCGCGCAGGAGAAGCCGATGCCCAGGGTGAAGCCGCCGAGTAGGCCGTCCACGAACCGGAACACGGCAGTGCGGACCGGGCGGTCGACGGTGCCGCGGAATCCGGGAAGGCGCAGCCGCACCCGGCTCGGTTCGAACACCGCGTCGCCGCGGTACACGATGGTCACCGCGTAGACGCCGCCGAAGGCCAGGCCGGCTACCAGCCCCACCAGGCCGCCGGTGAGGAGCAGGTCGCCCAGACTGGATGGGGGCAGGAACGGGCTGAGCACCACGTCGGCCAGCGTGACGCAGAGCGCGGTCGCCAGCACGACGGCGAGGATCCGGCTGGAGTAGCGCAGCGAGTCGCCCAGTCGCCACCAGGCCAGGTCCTGCCGGTCGCGGTCGGAGAGCTCCATGTGGCGAGCCAGGTGGCCGAGCCAGCGTTGGGCCTTCTGCGGGTCCCAGTGCTGGTCCCGGGTCCCCGGGCGGTCCCCGTCGGGCCTGCGGATCCGGCGTCGGTAGACGGCGGGGACAAAGCCGGCCAACAGGTGCTGCTCCAGTGAGGTGGTGCTGGGGAACCGCGCGCCGTCCAGCAGCTCGGTCGGATCCTGGGCGGGGTCGTCGCTGTAGAGGGTGCGCGCCAGGTTGACCATCAGCGGGGTGCTCAGCACCTCGGCGAGGTGTGCGCTCGCCGGTGTGCGCTGGACTCGCAGGGCGGCCAGGACGGCCTCCCACTTCGCGCCCGGCTCCGGCGACCGGCCATCGCCGCTGGGGACGGTGCGGGCTGTGCGGGGCAGGTAATTCGCCAGGTCGTCCACCGTGAGGTCGGCCAGCTCGATGCCGGCCGCCCATACCAGCGGTGCCCGGGCGGCCCGGACGGCGTCGGCGAACTCGTCGCGGCGGCTGGTGAGCACCAGCGGCAACTCGGTCTCGTTCAGCGCCCGCAGGGCGTCCTCCCGCAGGCCGGCGGCTATCTCGTCGAAGCCGTCGAGGACTGGGAGGATGAGGTCGGCGTCGACCAGCGCAGCGGCCAGCGTGGACCCGCCCGGGCTCTTGCGGGCCAGGTGCGGGTGGTCGCGCAGCAGCCGGTCGACCAGCCAGTCGCGCAGCTCGCCGGCGGTCGGGTCCCAGGCCCCGAGGCTGAAGATGACCGGCACCCGGCCGGGGGAGGGCGCCTGGTCGAGGTAGTCGAGGATGAACCTGATGGTGAGGATCGACTTGCCGGAGCCGCCTCGGCCGAGTACCACAAGCCGGCCCGAGGTGACCTGCCGGTAGGTCTCGGTCACCCGGCTCAGCTCGCCGGACAGCACCAGGAGGCGCGCCGACGCGCCCGGTGGCAGGCGCTGGATGTTCTCCTCACGGTCCGTCAGCTCGGCGGCCGCGCGCTGCCAGCGGACCGGTAGCGGGAACGGGTCGTGGACGGACCGCTGTGCCTCCTCGCGCCGCCAGCGCCGCCTGACCTCCCGGGCCAGTTCCGTCACGGCGTCGGTGAGGGCTGCGGGCACCGGCGGTGGCGCGGGCCACCGGGGCGGGAGGCCGGGCTCCTCGGGCGCCGGATCCACGAGGCCTTCGGCCGCCGACGGTCGCGGGGTGGGCGCGTGCGGTCCTTGGTCGGCGGCCGTCCGTTCCTCGCCCGCGAGCGCGGCCATCAGCCGGCGCCGTTGCTCGGGGGTCGCCCTCAGCGCGTCGGCCAGCCGGCTCACCGTCGCCAGCCGGTGGTCGCCGGCCTTGCCGCTCTCCAGCCGGCGGATGGTGCGAACACCCAGTTCGGACTCTTCGGCCAGCTTCTCCTGGGTGAGCCCCGCCTGCTTGCGGAACTCACGAAGCAGTGCGCCGAGGTCATCGGCCAACGGAAGCGTCCCCCTCTCGCCGTGGCAGCTGCGGGTGAGCCTACCGTGACGGCCGGTCATATATGGCCTCCTTCATGGCCTGTACCCCTGCGTGCACAAAACCCACGATCGACGGTGTCGGCGCCGAGAGCGGAGGGAGCGGATTCGGATGGCAGACACCGGCCACGGTTCGGCGGGTTCGTCGGCCCCGGGCCCGTTGCCGCGCACTGTTCCCGGCGCGGTCGAGCAGTTGGCCAGGGAGCACGGGCTCGACGAGCTGACCGGCGTGCGGCGCAGCGTCTCCCCTGTGAGGGCGGTCGCAGTGGGCTGGGGCAGCGCGCTCGTGGCCCTGGCGCTCACCGTCGTGATGTGCCACGAGGCCGCCGGCACGACGCTGTTCACGCCTGCCGGCGCGGCGCTGCACGCGCTGAGCCTCGCCTTCCTGTTCGTCTTCGCCGCCGGCACCGCCGTGGGCCTTCGCGCCCTGCGGGCCGGATCCCGGGCGGTGTACCTGTACGACGGCGGCCTGGTGCACACCGACCGGGCCGGCGCCCGGGCCGTCCCCTGGTCCGCGATCGTCGGCCTGTGGGGCATCCGCCGGCCTCCGGCCCGGGGTGTCCCGGGCCGGCTGCTCGGCTACCGGCTGCTGACCTTTGACGGCATCTCGTTCGTCGTCCCGCTGATCCCGGTGGACGGCCACGACCCGTTCGTCGCCCGGATCGTCGAGGCCGTGCGCGAGTCCGACCATCCGATCCTGTGACCGAAGAACCATCACCCACCGAAGGAGTGACCATGGCCGAGACCAGGGGCGTGCTGCTGCCCGCCTACGTGCTGGCCGACGAGTCGGGCTCGATGAGCCCCTACCAGGCAGAACTGTCCGGCGGCCTGGCCTCGCTGTGCGAGGGCCTACGGGCCCAGCCGATGATCGCGGCCAAGCTGCGGTTGGCCGTGCTCGGCTTCTCCGACGACGTGCAGGTCCGCCTCGCCATCGCCGACATGCGCACCGAGACCAACCTGCCGCAGGTGGTGATCCGCGGCCGGACCAACTACGGCGCGGTCTTCGCCGACCTGCTGCAGCGGATCCCGCACGACGTGCAGTGGCTGCGCGGCCTGGGGTACGGGGTGCACCGCCCGGTGGTCTTCTTCCTCTCCGACGGCCAACCCACCGACGGCGAGGGCTGGCGGCACCCGCACCGGCTGTTGACCGACCACGCGCGGACGCCGACCGCGCCGAACATCATCGCCTGCGGAATCGGCGAGGCCGAGCCGCAGACCATGGCGGAGGTCGCCACCCGCCGGGAGTTCGCCTTCGTCACCAGGCCCGGCACCGACCTCGGCCGGGCGATCTCCGAGTTCTTCCACGCGCTCACCACCAGCCTGGTCGCCACCGCTCCGGCGCTGAACTCCGCCAACCCGCGGCTGGTGGTCAACCGGCCCGACCAGTTCACCATGGCGATCGACGAGGTCGGACGGTGAGCCAGCCCGGCGATCCCCAGCCGACCCCGCTCCCGCCAGACCCCGATCCCTGGCGCCGCATCACCGTCGGGGTGCCGGGCATCGAGTTCGAGGCCAGCCCGCCGGGCCAGTACGACTTCGACCGCCCCGACACCGAGTGCGACGGCTGGTCCACCCCCGAGCTGACCGTGCGCTACGCCTCGGTGCGCGGAGCCATGCACCGCTACTACCGCAAGCCCCGCCAGGACACCGCCCGGGCCGCGCTGCACGAGGCCACCGGCACCGTCGCATTCGCCGTCGCCGACGGGCTGTCGAGCGCCGTGAACTCCGAGCTCGGCGCACTGGAGGCCTGCCGGGCCGCACTCGAGCACACCCTGCACCTGCTCGCCGCCGGCACCGAGCCGGTGGACTTCGCGGCGGTGGCGCGCCACGCCGCCGAGCGGCTGCGCCAGCTCGCCAAGTGGCGGCTGAGCGGCCGCGACCCGCAGCCCGCCGAAGTGGCGAGCCGGTACGCGACCACCCTGGTCACGGGTGTGGTGCGCCCCTGCCCGGGCGGTGCGGCCATCGAGCTGTGCCGGATCGGCGACTCGGCGGCCTGGCTGCTGGATCGCTCGGACGGGCGCTTCCTCCCGCTGTTCGGCACCAAGACCGGATCGGACACCGTACTGGTGTCCAACGAGGTGACGCCCCTGCCGACGGTGCCGGACCCGGTCGAGCAGGTCCGGGTGCGACTCGCCCCGCACCAGGCCCTGCTGGCCGGCACGGACGGCTTCGCCGATCCGCTCGGCGACGGGCACGGCCAGGTCGGTGCCCTGTTCACTCGTCATCTCCGCCGGCCCCCAGACCCGTTGTGGCTCGCCCATGTGCTGGACTTCTCGCGGGAGACCTTCGACGACGACCGGACCCTGCTGGTGGTCTGGCCCCGCGATCCGGCGGCCCCGCGATGACCGGCGACACCCGACCCGTCGAGCACGCGACACTGGCCCTGGGCCCGCGCCTGGGCCAAGGCGGCCAGGGCACGATCCACCAGGTGACCAACCGGCGGATCAACCAGGCCGGCGGCAGCTGGGACGTCGTCTACAAGGAGTACGACACCGCACTGCTGCCCGATCTGGACACCGGCGCGATCGAGGCCATGGTGGGCCTGCTCGGTGAGCTCGACGAGGCCGACGGACGCTGGCTCTGCGAAAAGACGGCCTGGCCCGCAGCCGTGGTCCAACGCCAGGGCCGCACCAGCGGGTTCCTGATGCGCGCGGCGCCCGATCGCTTCCACTTCGACTTCCGCACCCTCGGCGGCTCCGCCCCGGTGACCAGGCGGTTGGCGAACCTCGAGTACCTGCTCAACGACGACGCCTACGTGGCGGGCATCGGACTGACCGTCAGCGACCGGGAACGGCGCCGACTGCTGGCCGACCTGGCCGCCACCCTGGAGCGGCTGCACCAGATGGGCATCGCGGTGGGCGACCTGTCCCCGAAGAACCTGCTCTTCGCCCTCAGCCCCACCCCCGAGTGCTTCCTGATCGACTGCGACGCGATGCGGCTGCGAGGCGCCACCGTGCTCCCGCAGGCCGAGACCCCGGACTGGCAACTCCCCGCCGCCGAGGAGAAAGCGACCGCCGCCGGCGACAGCTACAAGCTCGCGCTGCTCGCCGTCCGGCTCTTCACCCGCGACCAGGCCGCCACCGATCCGGACGCACTGACCGCCCTCGGCCCAGAACTCGCCGCACTGGCCCACGCCGGGCTCGCCGCCGACCCCGGGCAACGGCCCACAGCGTCCGTGTGGGCGCAGGCGCTGCGCGATACCCACGCCAAAGCCGTGCCTGGGCCTTCCATCCCGCTCGCCGGTCCGGTCGTTCCCGCACCGCTCCCCATCCCGGGAACTCCTCGGCACGCCCCGGTCACCCCGAAGAAGCCCGCCAACCCGGCTCTCATCGGTGTGGCGCTGATCGCCGCCGTGCTCGTCGTCATCGGCATGGTGACCGTCGCGCGATGGCCCGATCCGACCCCCGGCACCTCCGGCGGTGTCAGCGGGCAGTCCGCCTGGCCGCTGCCGCCCCACTCGGTCACCTCGACCCCTCCTGCTCCGCCGCCGGTTACCGCGGACCCGCCGGTACTGCCTGACCCGCCGACCCCCAGCCCCGAGCCGACGCCACCGCCCTCGCCCGACCCCGTCACGCCGACCCCTCCCGCTCCGCCGCCGGTTACCGCGGACCCGCCGGTACTGCCTGACCCGCCGACCCCCAGCCCCGAGCCGACGCCACCGCCCTCGCCCGACCCCGTCGCCGACGCCACCAACGGCTCCTGCCTCTACGACACCGGGACCGGCAGCCAGCCCGACCTCAGCACCACCAGTTGCACCGCGGGCGCCTACAAGGTCGTCCGGATCTTCAACGGAACCACCGACCTGAACAGCTGCCACAACGTCACCGCCAGCGACGAGAGCGTGTCCTCGGCCCTGCACGACCTCGTGCTGTGCCTCAGTTACCTCAGCCCCGGCGGCGACGCCTTCCACGCCCACCAGCAGGACTGCGTCTACGGCCCCGACGGCTCCGGCCCCTGGAGCACCTTCACCTGCCGCAGCGGGACCTTCAAAGTCCTGGCCGCCTACCGCGGCACCCAGGACGACTCGAAGTGCAACCCGTGGCCGAACTACAGCGAGTACAAGGAATTCACCGTCCCCGACAACCCAGCCCAGGACGTGCTGCTCTGCCTGACCTACAACTACCCCGACGACGCCGGCTACGCCCAGCAGAACACCTGCATGATCAAGTCCGGCAGCTCCGACGACATGACCTTCACCAACAGCAGCTGTGCCAACGCCAACGTGATCATCACCGGCCGGACCAGCGCCTACGACGACCCCGGCTTCTGCGGAAACGACGGCTCGACCTGGTACCGGAATCCGGACTACCTGAACCTCTCCTACACGGTCTGCTGGCGCGACTACCACCAGTGAGGGACAGCGCGCGGACCTGGAACTCGTTGATCCCCGTCCACGCGAACACCCCGGCCGTGCGACTGACGGAATCTCTGGAGAACCCGGCCTCCCGTCCCAACGCGGCCAGCCGCGCCGGTCCCCGGTGCCCGCCGGCCACTTGATCCCGGCGGTCGGCTGTTCTCCGCGCCCGACCGCCCGAGGACGGTGGCCCCCGCTCGGCGCGCAGTCGGCTGCTGCCCACCTCGGGCAGCGTATGAGCGCAAGGACACGGCCAGACCGTGCACTGTGCACCGTCTTCAGGGAAAGCAGGTGCTCAGTGTCGTTCTCGCCGCGGCCGCAACTGGCGACAGTGAGGTACGAGGTGACGCCGCAGGCGAGGTTCATGCCGAGCATGCCTTGGCGCGGAGCATGAAATAGGACAGACCCTCCTCACAGGAGATCGGGGCAGCATGAGGACCGACGGCACGAAATACTGCACTTCACCGGCTGGATCGACCCGCCGGACGACGTGCAGCCCGCGCTGAACGGCGACCTCACCTGTGACATCGCCGTCATCGGCGGCGGCATGGGGGGCATGGCCGCCGCCCTGCGCCTCGCGGAGCGCGACCAGGACGTGGTCCTGCTGGAGGCCGAGTTCTGCGGCTACGGCTCAGCCTCGCGCAACGGCGGCCAGATCGCCGGGGCGCCGGGTGGCGACCTGCGGATGCTCACCCTCCAGTCCCCGAAGAAGATGCCGATCATGACCAGACTGGCGGAGCACGCGGGCCGCTACGTGGAAGACCTCATGAAGACGCACGACATCGACTGCGACTACGTCGCGAACGGCCTGGTGCCGTACGTGGCCCACCAACTCGCCGACTACATCGTCGACGGTGACATGCCGGAGGACCTCGCCGGGATCTGGTCGGACGCTTCGAAGTACTCACCGTCGATGTCGCTGCAGATGCAGCCGTTCGTCCTCCGCGCCGTCTGGGGGCTGGACCGGTTCAACGACTTCTTCAACGGCAGCAAGACGCTGGCCCGCCGGGCGCTCCGTCGTGGCAGGCGCGGGAACTCCTGAAGGTCCGGGCGACGCCTGATCTGTGACGGCGTGGCGTAAGACCGCCGACCAGGACGGAGTGGTCGGGAAACGGTCCAAGGCTCTGCTTCGTGATCCCACCACAACTGCGAACCAACGGAGTTGGCGATCCGCCGAGGTCTGCCGCCGGGGTCCCGCCAGCTGGCAGTTCATCCGTTCCACACCTGGGGTCGGCCAACGGGGGCTACTGTCCCCGGACACCCTGACGCACTGTCAGCGGCAGCACCCGACCCCAGGGGGTGGCCCTTGTCCGGACCCAGGACCCACGGCAGACAGACCCGGCGACGACGTCGATGGGCCGCGGCCCTGCGCAGCCGGATCGCCTCGCTCACCGTACTCGCTCTGGCCGGCACCACTCTGGGTGCCGTGGTCCCGACCGCCGCCCAGGCCGCTGCCCCGTCCGCCGCCGCCACGCTCTACGCCTGGGGCGACGACAGCGGTGGCGCGGTCGGGGTCGGCAACGGCGGCAGCGTCCCCAGTCCGGTCCCGGTCACGCTGGCCCCCGGCGTGGCGCCGGTGTCGGTCTCGGCGGGCGACAACTCCGGCCTGGCCATCGGCACCGACGGCCTGCTCTACGGCTGGGGCGCCAACGACTTCGGCCAGCTCGGCGACGGCACCCGCACCCGGCAGCCCGTGCCGGTGCCGGTCCACCCGCCGGCGGGCGAGACCCCGGTCCAGGTGGACACCGGAGACGCCTCCTCGATCCTGCTGACCGCCTCCGGCAAGGTCTACACCTGGGGCGCCGACAACGCCGGCCAGCTGGGCGTCTACCCCCCGGCGAGCAGCCTGGCGCCCGTCCAGGTCACCCTGCCCGGCAACGACCCGGCGCGCTGGGTCACCGCCCACGGCGATTCCGGTGCGGCGATCGGCACCGACGGCCAGGTCTTCGTCTGGGGCAGCAACAACGACGGCGTCCTGGGCGACGGCACCGCCTTCAGCCGCGACACCCCCGAACCGCTCACCCTCCCCGGCGGGGCCCGGATCACCTCCCTGGCGACCGACGGTGCCCTCAACAGCTTCGCCATCGACCAGAACGGGCTGCTCTACGGCTGGGGCGACGACTCGCAGGGCCAGCTCGGCGACGCCGTCAGCTCCGATCCCCGCCTCACTCCGGCCCAGATCCCGATGCCCGGCGGCGTCACCGTCCAGCAGGTCGCGGTGAACTTCTTCTCCGTGCTCGCGCTGGCCACCGACGGCACGCTCTACAGCTGGGGTGCCAACCAGTACGGCCAACTCGGCGACGGCAGCACCGCCCGGCGCACCGCCCCCGAGCCGATCGCCCTGCCCGGCGGGGCCCGGGCCGTGAAGCTCGCCAAGAACTTCAACAGCACCTACGTGGTGGACCAGAACGGCCACCTCTGGGCCTGGGGGGAGAACGACCAGGGCCAGCTCGGCGACGGCACCACCACCGACCACCTGACGCCCGAGCAGATCCCGCTGCCCGGCGCCGCCACCGCCGTCTCCATCGCCGCCGGCGCCGCCGTCTACGCCGTCACGCCCGGCACCAGCAGCGCCCCGCAGTACACCGCCGACACCCCGCCCACCGTCAGCTACGCCGGCGGGCAGTACCAGTACCGTTTCGCCGCCGGCGGCTCGCCGCTGCCGACCTTCGCGCTCGCCCCGGGCGCTCCGCCCTGGTTGGCCGTCGACCCGCTCAGCGGCGAGGTCAGCGGCACCGTCCCGGCGGGCACCACCGGGTTCGACTACTCGGTCACCGCGACCAACCCCTCCGGCAGCGTCACGGCGGGCCCGTTCACCGTCCGGGTCGGCACCCCGGTACCGGTGACCGGCACCGTGACCGACCCGGCCGGCGCGCCGGCGACGGGCGCGCTGGTCCAGCTCTGCGGCCAGATCGGTTGCAGCCAGACCACCGCCGGCAGCGACGGCTCATTCCACCTCACCGCCGTCACGGGCGACTCCGAGGGACTCTCCGCCTACCCGCCGGCCGGCTCCACCACCATGCGCTGGCCGGTCTACGCCGGCCCCTACCCGGTGACGGCCGCCGGCCTGAGCGGCCTGCAGCTCGCCTTCACAGGAGTGAGCGCGCTGCCCAGCGGCACCGCGGTCCCCGGCAGCAGCCGGCTCTACCAAGGCATCGCCGGTGTGGTCTGGGCGAACAGCTACCCGGTCACCGCCACCGGCTGCGCCAACGGGATCGGCACCGTCACCATCGCCGGTGCCGACGGCACCACCGATGCGCCGCTGATCCAGGTGGTCCCGCTGACCGAGACCCCGGCGGGGTCCGGGAACTACACCGGCACCATCCCGCCGCTGGTCCCGATGCACGGCCCGGCCGACCTGCAGACCACGGTCACCTGCCTGCCTGTCGGCGACCTGGCGCCGCGCACCGGCCCCGCCGCGGGCGGCACCGCCGTGGTGCTCAGCGGCAGCGGCTTCACCGGCGCCACGGGCGTCAGCTTCGGCACCGTGCCAGCGACCGCGTTCACCGTGGTGGACGACCACACCATCCAGGCCACCGCGCCCGCCGGCAGCGGCACCGTGCAGGTCGCGGTCAGCACGCCGACCGGGACGGCCGTGCCCGTGGACACCTACACCTACCAGCAGGTCGCCACCGTCACGCCGAACGGCGGACCGGTCGGCGGCGGTACCAAGGTGACCATCACCGGCAGTGGCCTGGACCATGCCACGCAGGTGTTCTTCGGCACCGTTCCGGCGCGGTTCACCCAGGACTCCGACACCCAGCTGACCGCCGTCAGCCCGCCCGGCAGCGGCGACCAGGACATCACCGTCAGCACCCTCTACGGCACCACCACCGCCCAGCCCGGCGATCTCTTCCACTACGGAGCGGCGCCCACTGCCGCGCCGGCCCGCACCGCAGCGGCACCCGCCGTCCCGCGGCCGGCCGCCGCCCCGGCCCTCGCGGTGACGCCGACCGGCGTGGTCGGCATGATGACGTCGATCGTCAACCACCTCGCCAGCATCGGATCGGCGGGCAGCGACGCCTCGCAGCTGATCACCGCCATCAACCAGGAACTCGCCTCCGTCAGCTGCGACCACGACATGGCCTACCTCAAGGCGCAGCTGAACATCGTGGCCAGCGTGCTGCTGCAGCGCTTCGTCAGCACGCTGATCTCCCAGGTGCTGGTCGCCGCCATCGTCGAGGCCCCCGGGCTGCCGGTGCTGGCCGTGCTGATGCCGCTGGCGATCATCGCCCTCACGATCTACTTCAACGCCCTGACCAGCACCGCCGTGGACGCCGGGGTGGACGCCTGGCTCGGCAAGTGCGGCAACCAGAACAAGGGCGGTCCCGGCGGCCCGCAGCCGGGCAACGGGCAGCCGAGAAAGACCGACCTGCTGATCGACCCCAGCGGCACCGTGCTCGACACCAACGGCAACCCGGTCGCCGGAGCCACCGTCACCATCCTGCGCGCCGACACCGCCGACGGGCCGTTCAGCCCCGTCGACACCGGCGCCCCCGGCATCGTGCCCGCCGTCAACCCCGAGACCACGGCGGCCGACGGCGTCTTCCACTGGGACGTCAGGGCCGGCTCCTACGAGGTCCGGGCCAGCGCGCCCGGCTGCGGGGACCCGGTCACCATCGGCCCCTACCCGGTACCGCCGCCGCAGACCGGACTGACCGTCACCCTCGCCTGCGCCAACCCGGCACCCGCCCCGCAGCCCGTGGTCAGCGGCCTGGACACCGCCGCCGCACCGGCCGGCACCACCGTGCGGATCAGCGGCAGCGGGTTCGCGCCCGGGGCCAAGGTCTCCTTCGGCGGGACGCCCGCCGCCTCGGTCGCCTTCCTGTCACCGCAGACCCTGACCGCCGGCGTGCCGGCCGGCGCGGGCAGCCGCGACATCACCGTCAGCACGGCCGGCGGCAGCAGCGCCACCAGCGCCGCCGACCGCTTCTTCACCGGCGCGGAGCCGGGCGTCACCGCGCTCAGCGCCAACCGGGGCCCGACCATCGGCGGAAGTACCATCACGGTCACGGGGTCCGGCTTCACCGGCGCCACCGCCGTACTCTTCGGCACCGTGCCCGCGAGCTCCGTCACCGTGGACTCCGACACCAGCCTGCGGGCCACCGTCCCGGCGGGCGCCGCGGGGACAGCGGACGTCACCGTGGTCACCCCGGTCGGGCCCAGTGCCGCCACGGCCGCCGACCGGTACACCTACGGCACCCAGGCGCCCGCCTTCAGCACGGCCGCCCCGCCGCTCACGGCCACTGCCGGCACGCCCTACACCGCGGCGTTCACGGCGAGCGGCGACCCCGCGCCGACTTACGCCCTGGCGGCGGGAGCACCGTCCTGGCTGGCCATCGACCCGCACACCGGCACCGTCACCGGCACCCCGCCGGCCGGCGGGACCGGATTCGCCTACGCGGTGACCGCCGCCAACATCGCGGGCACCGCCACCGCCGGGCCGTTCCAGGTCAGCATCCGGAGCGCGGCCGCCGGCCCGGTGCTGGACAGCCAGGCGGGCACGGCCGGCGACGGACCGCTCACCGTGCCGGTCGCCGCGCACGGCGACGGGGACCTGCTGGTCGCCTTCGTCGCCGCCGACGGGCCGTCGGACGGCACCCAGCAGGCCACCGTCAGCGGCGGCGGGCTGAGCTGGGAACTGCTCGGACGGACCACCTCGCAGCACGGCACCAGCGAGGTCTGGACCGCGCGCACCCCCAAGCGCGGCACGGTCCCGGTCACCAGCACCCTCGCCCGCGCCCCGCAGCACCAGCAGCTCACCGTGCTCGCCTTCACCCCGGACGCAAGCACCGGCAAGCTGCTGCACGACGCCGGCCGCACGGGAGCCCCGACCGGCGGGCTCACCACCACGCTGCCGGACGCCCAGGTGTTCGCGGTCGGCAACGACTGGGGCCACGCCGTGCCGCGCGTCCCCGCCCCCGGGCAGGCCTTGCTCGCCCAGTCCACCGCCGCCCCGGGCGACACCTTCTGGGTGCAGACCACCGCCGCCCCGGCCCCGGCCCCGGGCACCCGGGTGACGATCACCGACCTGGCACCTTCCACCGATCCGTGGAACCTGACGCTGATCGAGATCGTCGGCAACCACCACCGGCACTGAGCCCAGCGGGGGAGGGGTGGGGGAGCTGATGCTCCCTCACCCCTCCTGGCCGGCATGTCTGGTCCATCGCCGCTCTCGCGGGGCTGGCGGGCGCGGCGGTGGTGTGCGTGATGGAGGCGGGGCGGGACCTGGAGCTGCTGCTGGAGCTGGTGAAGCGTGCGGCAGGGCGAGGGTGAGACGGCCCGGGCCCGGTCGATGGTCGGTATCTGTGGGAGCGTTGCCTGGACGGTTTCCTGATCTGCCCTCGGTAAGGGGCTGACCAAACGTTCCGACTGGATGGCATATGAGTAGCCGCACGATAGTGACGCGATCTTGATCGTGTGGGAGCCTCGAGACCTGGGCGCAGGTATGTGGCGATGCCGGCCTGGCAGGATCGGCTCGTGATGGAAACCTCGGTGACCATGCGCGAGCTTGTCGTCGGTGACTGCCACGCTGTCCATGCCTTCGCCAGCCTGCCGGAGGCCTGCCGTTACCAGACGTGGGGGCCGAACACCGAGGAACAGACGCGGGCCTTCGTCCAGAGCGCGGTGGATGCCCGGGCGCAGTTTCCGCGGGCGAGATTCGTGTATGCGGCCTGCCTCGACGGTGAAGTCGTCGGTCTCGGCGAGTTGAAGGTGCGTAGCCTGGCCCACCGTCAGGGCGAGATCTCCTATCTCGTCCATCCGCGGGTGTGGGGTCGAGGCGTGGGCACAGCCATCGGCGGGGAACTTCTCGGCAGAGGGTTCGGGCTGATAGGACTGCACCGGATCTATGCGACCTGCGATCCTCGCAACGTCGCATCGGCCCGGGTGCTGGGCAAGCTCGGCATGACCCACGAGGGCCGGCACCGACACACCGCGCGGATCCGGGACGGCTGGCGTGACTCCGACGTCTTCGGCATCCTCGACCAGGAATGGGCGCACCGGCCCGGGCCTGAATGAGCGGGGGATCGGCGGCCAGGCTCCGGCAGCGGCCCTGGTGCCGGAGGGCGAAGAGCCGCGCCGGATCATCCGGCGTGTGAAGCCAACCTGGGCCCGCGCGGCCTGTTGTGATTTCTGCCCTCTGCGGGATCTGGTGTGGGGTGGCGGGTTGTGGCTGGTGGTAGGGGTGTCGCGGGGTGGGCCCTGGTGAAGGGGGGCCGGGGAGTGGTGAAGGGCTGCGCTGGATCTCCGTGAAGAGCGGACGCCGATTGCTATCTGGCCTTGCCTGCGCCCCTGGACGCCCCCTGGTGGGCCGTCCGGCTGCTCCACGCCGAGCGCCGACCCAAAGAGGACCGCGAGCGCGGCGAAGGACCCGGTGATGTCAGGCAAGCTCCCCTCATCGCTCCCGGCCTGGCTGTCGTGGCCGTTCCTGTCGCAGGTCCGACAGGGGGTGGCGCTGGACATGGTCGTGGCCCTGGCCGGCTGGACTCGGATCTCCCGCTGACAGTCCGTGGCCAGGTGCGCCAGTTGGCGGAGAGAGGACGTTCGTCCCGTGTGGAGCGGTCTCGAACGGTTATCTGTGTCTCGCGGGTCGTTCGCGCGAAGCGATCGGCGGACAGCCCCTAATGGAAAACCGTGGGGCTCCGCAGCACACCTACAGCAAGGGAATCACCATGGGCATCATCGCCTGGATCGTCATCGGCCTCATCGCGGGCGCCATCGCCAAGGCGCTCACCCCCGGCAAGGACCCGGGCGGCTGCCTCATCACGATGCTCATCGGCATCGTCGGCGGTCTGCTCGGCGGCTGGCTCGGCAAGGTGATCTTCGGCGTGCACTCCATCAACGGCTTCTTCCACCTTTCCACGTGGATCGCCGCGATCATCGGCTCGGTGATCGTGCTCCTGCTGTACCGCCTCGTCACCGGGCACCGTTCACGCTGACCGCGACGGCGCTCCCTCATCCATCCGAGCCGGACTCCTCGGCAGCGACCGCCCCGGGCGGCGCGACGTGCCACCGGGGCCAGTGAAGTCGTGAGAGGCCGGCGCTGCCCCATCGCCGGGCGGAGGCGATGGTCTGATCCGCCGCCCGGGGAAACTCTGCGGCGCGGTGCGGGCCGTCGTTGCGGCGCGGGCTCACAGGGCGGCCGCCAGGCCGCCGCCGCCGAACCGGGCGTCGGCGGCGGCCAGGAGCCGCCACGAGCGCGATACCGGAAGGATCACCGGGCCGCAGCCCGATCTGGGCCACCTCGCCCCGCAGGTCCTGAACCCCGAGGACCCCTTCGGAAGGCAGGGTGATTTCTCCGGTGTCGGCGAGAGCCACGTCTCCGCCTGGATCGGGAGCCACCTGGACTCCGGTGAGATCGGGAGCCACCCGGAGCGATGGCGCGTAGCACGCCCCGTTCGGCGCATCCGCGGCTGTGGGCCGTTTGGCCGTGCGCTGAACGTGCGCTGTCAGCCGGCTTGCCGCCGGCAGGTCAGGTAGAGCGGCAGGATGACGATCCACAGGCACAGGCAACCGAGGGCCCAGGTGGCGGCCTTGCTCAGCTCGATCCATCCCGCCGAGAAGTACACGGGTGTTCCGCGCCTGGCGCGGGCCGACGCGTCCTGGTAGACCCAGCCCACGCTCCCGAGCAGGACCGCAAGGGGAATCAGCGTGGTCATGTACGACCCCATCGTCCCTGCCCGTGTTCGGTGATGATGCGGGCCACGGCGGCCGCGTCGTCCGGTGTGATCGTGGGGCGGACCCTGCGGCCGACGTGGAGCACGAGGGCCGTGTCCTTCCTGGGCCGGTGCGGATCGAGGTTCCACCAGTGGACGAAGTCCCCCGAGCCCCAGATGCGCCATCTGCGCACCTTGTTCGCGCCGGTCAGCGGGAGCGTCTCGATGCCGGTGATCGAGGCGTACGGGATCGTCTTGCTCCCCCACGGGTAGTAGCGGCGAATGGTGATCCCATGGTCGTCGCAGCTGATGGTGCCGTCGTCGTAGCCGGCCGTCGCCATGCTCATCTGCCCTTCCTGACGCTCCACCAGGTGTCCCGGGGAGTGGTGCGGGGTGTCACGGGGTCTCGGGTGCGAGGATCAACAGGGCCGCGACCTTCTCGTCCGCGTCGAACGCGACGCGGGCCTTCATCTCGCCGGCCTCGTGGCGCAGTGGGATATCGACGACCGTGTGGTCGCCGATCCGGCGGACGAACGGCTCGCCCTCGCCGAAGTCCTCGAACGCTCCGACGAGGCCGGTGACCGTGGCCAGGCCGTTGAGGCGGACCTCGTCGGTGAAGGCCGCCAGCACTTCGGCGTTGAACGACTTGCGGGCTTCGTCCATGCGGCCGTCGAGGACGGCGGCGGCGATCTCGATGGCGCGGGCGGCGGCGTCGGCCATGCGCACGGTCTTGTCCATGGGCTCTCCCGTTCTCGGGTCGATGGGCTTGCCGAACCGCTGGAACGCGGCCTGGCGGGTGACGCCGAGTAGATCCCCGATCTCCTGCCAGGTGTGTCCGGCGTCCCGGGACTGCTGCACGCACAGCTTCAGCACCTGCTCTGCCAAGCCGTCGACATCCTGGGCGATTCGGACGAGGTTGAGATAGGCCGGCTGAGCCACTGGGTTGCCGAGCGACTCGGCCAGGGCGGAGGCCTGCTCGGTAAGGCGGGCGGCCAGGCCCGCGAGAGACATCGGTGGTTCAGTCACGCGTCAAGGATGCCCTTACGTAGACGCAGCGTCAAGGAATCCTTTACGCCTCTGGCCTGCACCCCCACCGCAGCTTCGCGCGTCACGCCCGCGCCACCCGCAAGATCACTCCATCGGTGGCTCCCGAACTCACCGGAAACCCCAACCCACGGGCGAGTGCATCGCCGCCACAGACGGACCAGCAGCGGCTCTCGGACTCGGCGGAGCACTGGCCCTCGTGTGACGCGATGAAGTCACCCGATGCTGCGGGTGCTGCGGGAGATCATGTCCCGGTACCGGCGGCTCCACCGCGACTACGAGGAACTGCCGGACCGGTCACGGTCGATGATCCAGTGGGCCATGGTGAACCCCATGACCACCCGGCTGACCGCCAGCCCGGACAGAAGCGGGCAATACCTCCGACCGAAACCCCTCGCGGCGGCCTGAACCGGTATCGAACACCCTCTGAGAGGGTCGTTTTCATCTATTCCATCCGGGTACGGCCCGAATCCGAGGTGCACCGGCCGACCTGGACCCGGCACGCCTGCGGCGCCCGCCCGCAGCGCGGCCGCCATGGTCCACACCGGCACCTGAGGACCGGCCAGCGGGCCGACAGACTGCTCGACAGAGCCGGTGCGCCGGCCCGCGAGTACCGGTCGCCGAGGACGAACGCCCCGAGCATGTGCGCGGCGTGGTCCGGCGGGTCAGGCCCAGTCGTCGAAGTCGGCCGGTCCGAGCTGGGGCGGCGGCGCCGGGGCCCGCTTCCGCGTCCGGAACTTCCCGCTGCAGGCCCACCTGAGTGCCCCGCCACAGCCAGTTGGGGCGACCTGCCGAAGGCGCCGCCCCCAAGATGGCCGGCGCGACCTACGCGATCAGCGCGCGGATGGCTCACGGCTTGCGCAGCTGCTCGCGAAGGCGGCGGGCGCCGGTCTCGATGGCGGCGGTGCGTTCGGGGTCCAGTTCGCGCAGCCGCTGTCACCGCTGCGCCCGCACCGTCTGGTGGCACCGGTGGATCGCGGTCACCCCGGTGGAGTTCTCGCCGACGAGCGGCGGGCGGCCCGGGAGCGCGAGCAGGGCCTGAGCCCGCCTCCCTGCCACCCGCCCAGCGGAGTCCGGCGGCCCGTCAGAGCTCTGCACAGTGGCCTCTTGGCGCCCACCGGCGGCCCGGCCCAGCCCTGGCCGGGGCTGTGTCCAGCGCGCCCCAAGGGTGTGTCGGTTGTGGCTGATGACCCCGCTCGCCCCGGTGGAGGCAGCACCCTGTAGCCGCTGTGGCTGCCATCCCGATGCCGGTTCTCCCTCTCATGACCGGGTTCCCATGGGGCGGCCTCGATGGAGTCGGCTCGTGATCGAGCGAACCATCCTGCGACCCTGCCGACCCTGCCGACCCTGCCGACCTGGGAACAGCTCCGCGCTCCGCGTGACTCCGTTCACGGGCGGAGTTACTCCGCTGGTTCGATTGCCATTCGGCTTCCTGACGAGCCGTCTGACCTGGTCAGCCCGTCTCGGCCAGTCGTGACTCGGCAACCGCGAGGCCGGCGATGGCCGCGAGCATCAGCACCGTGCCGGTGACCGTGGCCGGGGTGAGTCGTTCACCGAGGAGCAGTACGGCGAGCGCCGCTGCGCTGACCGGCTCGATGAGCATCACCACCGACGCCGTGGCCGCCCGTACGGTGCCCGCTCCGGCGAAGTACAGCGGGTAGGCGAGTGCCGTCGTGACGGTGGCGACGTAGAGCATCAGCAGGACGACGTGGCCCGGGTGGGCGGTGTGCGGCACGAGACCCTCGCTCCCGGCGAACGGCAGCATGACGGCCGCGCCGACGGCGAACGACCCCACCGTGAGGGTGTAGGGGTCCTCGCCGGCGCCGTGCCGTCCGGTCCACCGGCCCAGGATGTTGGAGACGGCGTACCCGGCGGCTGACAGCAGCGCCATGCCCACGCCGAGGGGGTGGGCGATCCCGGCCTGGTTGCCCAGCACCAGTATCGCCAGGCCGGTCAGCGCACCGGCGACCGCGAGCAGCCCGGCACGTCCGACGCGCTCGCCCAGGAACAGGCGCCCGCCGGTGGCGGTGAACACCGGGGCCGCCCCCAGCGTGACGATGGTGCCCACCGCGAGACCGGTGTCCTGCACGGCGGCGAAGTAGGCGGTCTGGAAGACCGCAAGGCCGATGCCGGTGCCCGCGAACAGGAGCACGCGGCGGCCCAGGGGCTGCGGCGTCCGCGACGTGTTGCGGGCAGGACGGAAGGCCCGGGCCGCGAGCAGCAGCGCCACGCCGGCCAGGAAGCGCCAGAACGAGACGGCCATGGGCCCGAAGTCGCTGGACCGGTAGACGATGTCCACGGCGGCTCCGGTGGTGCCCCAGGTGATGCCGGCGAATGCCAGGTAGGCGAGGCCGCGGCGCACAGATCGGGGCGCCGTCACAGGGGCAGGGGTGATTGCAGCAGCAGTTTTCGACACGGAGGGAATCTCCAGACGGAGCAGATGGTCGTGGTCTCGCGTCTGCGGGCACAACCGGTCAGCGCGTGACGGCCAGTGGCCTGCACGCTGGTGTCGATGCGACCCGCCTCAGCGGACGGGCGGCGAGAGAACTGCTGCGGAAGACATGCCGCCACTGTACGGCACCGCAGGTGGAGGGCCCTTTCCTCCTCCGAGGTCGGCGAATGGGCCAGCCGACGGGCTCCCCACCGGCGGCACAGCGGGCTATTGGCGCTATCGGTCGTCGGTGTCCGGTTTGGCCGGCTGGATCCTCTGCCGACCCGAATCCCTGGCTGAGTCCGAGCAACTGCGGCTCAAGACCGTCCTGGCCAAGCGCCCCGAATTGGAGGCTCTGACCCGGCGCGTCCGCTCCTTCGCGGTCATGCTCACCGAGCGCCTGCCCGACTGGCTCGACGCCCATCCGGCAGGACGACCTGCCCAGCCTCCACACCCTCGCCGCGGGCATCGACCGTGACCGCGATGCCGTCATTGCCGGCCTCCCTCCGCTCTGGAGTCCCGACGTCGTCGAAGGGCACTGCGGGCCACATGAGAGAAGAGCTCGCACGGACTCCCGCGTCGCGCGGTTGCGACGCAGGCTGGCACGCAGCCCCTCCGCACCCACCCGAAGCCGTTCCTTTGGGGAGAAACGGCACGACTTTCGTCTCGGCCCCCGCCTCACCAAAGGACAGGCAGACGCCTCTGAGGCCGAGCGTCGAAGAGGCCGTCCGGCAACACCTCGACAGGTGGCTGGAAGAAGACCCGGAGCGTGCCGCAGCTGTCATCGGCCCGATCATCAAGGGCGCCGGTCGGGACTGACCAATTGCAGGCCGCACTGCTGGTCCCGGGAATCGGCCAGCAGTGCTGCCGGTTGGTACTTGGGCTTGCTCCTCGAGGTCGTGTCAGGCCTCGCCGCCGAGGAGGCTGTTTCAGCAAGGGCCCGTTTGTCCAGCGGAACGTGGATTGACCGAGCACACCGTGACCGTCCCGACGGGCCGGCAGATCGACCTGGTGCGGCCCCGCGTGCGGCGACCGCCTGGGCGCTCCGTCGGCGAACTGTCGAACCGTCAGCTGAACACCGGCGGCCGGGTCGCCCGCCCGAGTGCCTCGGTCAGCCGACGTGCACGTCCACTGTGGTGAAGCCGAGCGAGTGCAGCAGTTGTTGGAGCGCGCCCTTGGTGTTCTGCTCCGCGTGCTCCAACAGGCCCGAGGACTGTGCGGCGTTCTGGATCCGCTGGGAGGCCAGCTGCTCCACCTGCTGCTGGTTGCCCGGGTTGCCGGAGAAGAAGTCCCCGATCCGGTCGAAGAGGCCGCGCTCCTGGGAGTAGATGTAGGACTGCTTGGGGTCCAGCGCCACCTGCCCCAGCTGGGCGTGCGGCAGCGAGATCGTGGCGCTGCGCCGGTCCGCGGAGACCGATACGCCGGAGCCGGAGACCTTGCCGAGGTCCACGTAGGCCTCCACGCTGCCGGCCGCCACGTACAGCGTCCGGTGGCCGAGCAGGCCCGGGGGCAGGAAGGCGGCCTCGTGGTCGAGGTCGACCACCAGCTGGAAGTTGCCGCTCGCGGCGGTGTAGCGGCTCATGTCCTGGATGGACCGGAGCAGCACCGGCTGGCTGCGGTCGGTGGTCTTCTCGGCGAACGGGTCGGGCAGGCCGGGCAGCAGGTGGAGCGAGGCCGAGGCGACCAGGACCGCGGCGATCGCGGCCAGGGTGATCGGCAGGCTGACGTACCAGGGGAGCCGGCGGCCTGAGTGCGCGGGCACGGGTGCGGGTGCGGGTGCGGGTGCTTGGGTGTCCGGATTGGCTCTCCGGCTGGGGCGGCGGAACACGGCGATCTGCCTCCTTGGGGTGAACTCCGCTGGCCTGAAAGTCGCATGAGCGTTGGTCAGGCCGCCAGGACGGCTTCCCCGAACTCGGGCGGCCAACGCTTGTGGGTGACGGGCTGTTTGGAATCGGCTGAGCGGGAACCCGAATGACTGGACCGGACCGCCACTCCGGGCCGTGGCCGAACCGAAGGAGGAGCGGAATGAGCATCTGGATCGTTCTGGTAGTGGTCGTGCTGGCAGTCGCAGCGGCCCTGGCCGTGCTGCTGCCACGGCTGAACACCCGTCGGCTGCAACAGCGTTTCGGTCCGGAGTACGACCGGACGGTGCGGGCGCACGGCGGCCGCACCAGGGAGGCCGAGCACGAGCTGACCGGCCGGCTGCGGCAGGCCCGGCAGCTGGCGCTCACCCCGCTGCCGCAGCGCCGCGCCGAGGAGGTCGGCAACCGGCTCGCCGCCCTCCAGGAGCTGTTCGTCGACGAGCCCGCCCGCTCGCTGGACGAGGCCGTGACCCTGCTCGACGGCACGCTCGACGAGATCGGCTTCCCGGCCGAGGACCGGCTGGCCGTGCTCTCGGTCGACCACGCCGCCCTGGTGCCCGGCTACCGGTCCGCGCGGCGGGTGCTGGAGCGCAGCCGGTCGGAGCAGGTGGGCACCGAGGAACTGCGGACGGCGCTGCTGGCCGTGCGCGACCTGTGCCTCGAGGTGGTCCGCTCCGGCGGCGAGGAGGCGGAGGGGACGGCCCCGGCCGGCAACTCCACCGGTGCCATCCGCCGCTTCGGCCCGCGCCACGCCACCCGATGACGCCGACGACCCCACGGAGGAGAGGATGACCATGTCCCAGTACGGTTCCGCCGCCCGGAACAACCCCGACGACGACGCGCCGGCCCCGGACCCCCGCAGCGGTCCGGCGAACCTGGCCAAGCCGGACACCGCCCGCCAGCACGGCGCCTCCCCGGACGCTGCTCGCGCCGGCACGGGCCGCCCGGACCCGGCCGACCCGGAGGCCGGCCGCCCGGCACCTTCGCCCGAACGACGCGCTGCCGGAGGCCGGTTCGCCGTCGTACCGGGAGGCGACCGGGCCGCAGAACGGCCGTCCGAGCCCGCCGAGCCCGCCCAGACCGCCCAGCCTGCCCACCCCCTGCCGGGCCCCCGGCTCGGTGGCTGGGAACCGGCACCGGCCGCACCGGCTGGACCGGCCGCACCTGCGGAGAGCGGATCGGGCGGTTGGCTGGGCGTTGAGCGGACGCAGCGGCTGCGGGCCGAATGGCACTCCGTCCAGGCGGGATTCGTCGACGATCCCCGTCAGGCCGTGCAGCAGGCCGACGCCCTGATCGAGAAGTCGGTCGGCCTGCTGGCCGAGGCCGTCACCGAGCGGCGCCACCAGCTGCGCGGCGCCGAAACGGCATCGGACGGCGCACCGGCCGCCAGCACGGAGGACCTGCGCCTCACCCTGCGCGAGTACCGGTCACTGCTGGACCGCCTCCTCGGCGCCTGAACCACTGGCGCACCCGGAGCCGGAGGGGCCGCCCGGGCGGCCCCTCCGGCTCCGGGCGCGCCGGGGTGCCGAACCAGCAGCCGGCAGAGGGCCACCGGTGACCTCCGACCGCCATCCGCCCGCTGCTACGCCGTCCCGCCGCGTCCCGCCCGTCCCCAGCAGCCGGCTGCTTTGACCGGTGCCGCGTGACCAGCGCCGCTCCACCACCCGAGGTGTTCGGTGAAGTGCTCCGCAGAGACTCGGGCAAGCTGCTGGGTTACGGCCATGACGAGAAGTATCCCGAGGCCGTCCACCCCTTTACCGAGCATCCCGCCGGTCACAAGATTTTCGACAGAGCCCGCAGTTCCCCGCCCTCGTGGTCACGATTCCCCGTGGGAGCGGCGGTCGTGCAGGGACGCCGCGGCATCCCGAGGCGGGTCGAAACCTGTCGGGACCGGCGCGCCGGGCTGGCGTCAGCTGTAGTCGGCGGTGTTCCGCACCTCGCCGAAGCGCGGGAAGATCCGCTCCACGGTGAACTCGTGCTCGTCCGCGGCCAGTCCGGACATCGCGTCGGCTACGAACTCCAGTTGGTAGCCGTGGTCCGCCGCGGCCCGTGCGGTGGACTCGACGCCCATCGTGGTGACCAGCCCGGCGATCACCAACGTGTCTGCACCCAGTTGGCGCAACTGCTCGTCCAGATCGGTGCCGTAGAACGCGCCGATGGTGCGCTTGACCAGCACGACGTCGCCGGCCTGTACCAGGCCGTCGGCGAAGTCGCTGCCCGGCGGCTGCTCGGCGACGTTCGGGCGCTCCACCCGGACCAGCACCACCGGCCGCCCACTCGCCCGGAACGACTCGGCCAACTGGCGGCAGCGCGCCAGCACTTCGTCACCGGTGTGCGGGGCGAGGGGGAGGGCGATGATGCGCGGCATCAGGTCGATGAGGATCAGTGCCGAGGTCATGACGAAGATCGTAAGCCTGTCCGGCGCACCGGGAGCCAGGCCACCCGTCACCACCCGGTGCGCGCTCGGCGGCCCGCACGGCACCGGCCTCGACGCGGGCATCGGGCACCGACCGCACGACAGGCTGACGGATCGCCAGGAGCGGTCCACCGATCGGGGTGCTCCTGGCTCGAGGCGGTCCGGTGGCCGCGGGACTGCTGCGGACGGTGGAGCCGGCCTGCCGGGATGCAGCCATGATGACCAGTGGGGGTCGACAGACGAGCCGACGAGTTGGCGGCTGGCGAGTCCCGGGCCAGGTCCCGCAGAGACGGTTGACCGGGACGTCGCGGTCAAGGAGCCCTGGCTTCCCGAGCAGTTGACCGAGGCCGAGCGGCAGACGATGTACCTGCGGATGCAGCGCGAAGCCAGGGCGGCCGCCCGGGTCGACCATCCCTCGGTGGTCACCGTGCACGACGTGGTCACGGTCGAGGGCCGGCCGTGGATCGTGATGGAGCTGGTGCGCGGGCGCTCGCTGGCGGAGGTGCTCGAGGAGGGCACGCTCCCGGCACAGGAGGCGGCCCGGATCGGGCTGGCGGTGCTGGAGGCGCTGGTCAGTGCGCATGAAGCGGGGGTGCTGCACCGGGACGTGAAGCCGGCCAACATCCTGCTCGGACGGCACAACCGGGTGGTGCTGAGCGACTTCGGCATCGCCCAGCTGGAGGGCGAGCAGAAGCTCACCGAGACCGGCAGCTTCATCGGCTCGCCCGAATACGGGTGTTCGTCATCACGTGCTGGAGGTCTCCTTCCCTGCCGCCGTCGACCAGGCGACCGAGGGGGAGAGGATGTTCCACCAGGCGCGCAAGAATTTGACGATCAACGGGCTCTGACCAGCGCTGGCGCCGCTCTGCATCCTGCCGATCGCCCGTCTCGGGCGATCTCGGCCGTGTCCAGCGGCCGACGGCGTGCGGGAATGGACGGGCAGGAGGGCGGCGGGCGTATGGCCCGCCGCGCTCCCCAGCCCGGTCGCCCTCCCCAGCGCCGGCGGTCGCCCGCGCGTCCGCCACCCGCTCGAGAAGTCACCCTTGGCGCAGGGGGCGAGCGCATCAGGCCTGGCCGCCGCCGTGCTCGTCGTCCGGCCAGGTGCGGGTGTCGCGCGGCGCCACGTACGGCTCCTCGTCGGGTGGCATGCCGCCCTCGATGGCCCGTTCCCGGGCGAGCTCGGCGTCGAACTCCAGCCCGAGCAGGATGGCGAGGTTGGACAGCCAGAGCCAGACCAGGAACACGATCACGCCGGCGAGGGTGCCGTAGGTCTTGTTGTAGGAGCCGAAGTTCGCGACGTACGCGGCGAAGCCACCCGACAGGACCATCCAGAGCAGTACCGCCAGCACGCTGCCGGGCGACACCCAGCGGAAGCCGCGGTCGCGGACGTTCGGCGCGGCCCAGTACAGCAGCGTGATCATCAGCGACACCAGCACCACCAGCACCGGCCATTTGGCGATCGACCACACCGTGACGGCAGTTTGGCCGAGCCCGAGGACATCACCCGCGCGCTGGGCCAGCGGGCCGGTGACGACGACGATCAGGGCGCTGGCCAGCAGCAGGATCATCATCAGCAGGGTCAGGCCGATCCGCAGCGGCGTGGTCTTCCAGACCGGCCGGCCCTCGCGGATGTCGTACACGGCGTTGCCGGCGCGGATGAACGCCGCGATGTAGCCGGACGCGGACCACAGGGCGCCGGCCAGGCCCACCACCGCCAGCACGCCGCCGGTGCCGCGGCCGGCCTGTAGCTGGGTGACCGCGGTGTGGAGGATGTCGCGTGCCGATCCGGGCGCGAGCTTCTGCAGGTTGTCCAGCACCGCGTTGGTGGCGGAGGGGCCGATCAGGCCGAGTACCGACACCAGCACCAGCAGCGCCGGGAAGATCGCCAGTACGCCGTAGTACGTGAGCGCGGCGGCCCGGTCCGAGAGCTCGTCGTCAAGGAACTCCCGCCCGGTGCGCTTGAGCACCCCGAGCCAGCCGCGCCCCGGGACCTGCGTCGGCTCGTCGGGGCCTTCGTCCGCAGCCTGCTCCGGGGCGCGGACGGGCCCGTCGCCGTGTTCATCGTGTGCTCTTCGGAACCATCCCATGGTCGGCGTCTGCCCACCGGTTCCCGATCACACGCGCAGCGCTCGCCCCCGTGCAGTTCGGCGATGATCCCCGTGCTCGCGCAGGTGTTCTCGGAGGCTGCGGCGCAGGGGCTGGCCTCCGATCCGGTGCACCCGCGGTGGGCGGGCGGCGGTTCAGCCGACGCGCAGGGCGAGCAGGACGATGTCGTCGCCGTGGTCGGGGCCGGCCAGGGTGTCGGCCAGCAGGTCGAGGACCTGCGGCAGCGGGGTGCGGTCGGCGACCGCCCGCGCCAGGAGAGCCGTGGCGCGGTCGATGCCCTGTTCCAGGTCGCGGCCGCGGTGTTCGACCAGGCCGTCGGTGTAGAGGAGCAGCACGGAGCCAGGCTCCAGCAGGCGTTCGTGGACCAGGCGGCCTTCGGGCGGGGCCAGGCCGGGGTGGAGCAGCAGGCCGTGCTCGGTGAGGCGTTCGGTGTCGCGGTCCGGGTGGGCGAGGAGCGGGGAGGGGTGGCCGGCGTTGGTCCAGCGCAGCAGCCACGCGCCGTGGGGGCGCGGGTGCAGGTGGGCGTGGACGAGGGTGCCGCTGATGCGGGTGTGCAGCTGATCGTTGGCGCGTTCGAAGGAGGTGAGGGCGTCGGCGGGGCTTCGCCCGCAGTCGACGTCGGCCTGGCGCAGCATGCTGCGGGCCTGGCTCATCAGGGTGGCGGCGTGCGTGTTGTGTCCGGTGATGTCGCCGACGGTGACGGCCAGCGGCGTGCGCCCGTCGGCCGTGGTCCGGTGGGGGAGGACGGGGTAGGCGTCGTACCAGTCGCCGCCGACCATGTCGTGGTGGGCGGCGGGGCGGTAGAGGGCGGCGAGTTCGAGTCCCGGTGTGCGGGGGAGGTCGGTGAGCATGGCCTGCTGGAGCTGGCGTGCGACGCTGGTGCGCTCGTCCAGGTGCAGGGCCCGTTCGACCGCCAGGGCGGTGTATCCGGCGATGACCGTCAGGACGGCGCGTTCGTGGACGTCGGTCTCGTGGGGTTCGTCCCAGGCGGCCACCAGCGTGCCCAGGGTGGGGCTGCGGGTGCCGGGCAGCGGGACGCACACGGCCGAGCACAGGCCCATCTGGTCGAAGACGGCCACGGTGTGCGGATCGTAGTGGTCGACGAGCGTCTGGCGGTCCGGGACGCTGACCACGCGGTTGTCCCGTGCGGCCTGCGCGGTGGGCCATCTGTCGGTCAGGGCGTACAGCGGGAGCTGCTCCTCCAGGGGCACCGGCCCGCTGGAGGTGTCGACCGCGCGCCGCAGCTTGCCGTCGTCCCCGAGCAGGACCAGCCCCACGTACGCCGGCTTCAGGTCCCCGCTGACCAAGTCGCTGACCGTGGCACGCACCTGTTCCAGGCCCAAGGTGTTGCCGAGCATCTCGGCCGCCCGCAGCAGCAGCTCGGAGCGCTCCTGTTGGATCCGCATCCGCCGCTCGCCCGCCACGGCCGTTCCGGTGGCCGCCTGCGCCTCGTCGCGGGCCTGCTGCGCACTGTGCTGCTCGTCGTTGGCGCGCCGCGTGCTGGCCCGCAGCCGCAACTCCGCCGCGCACACGCCCGCCAGGTCCTCGAGGTCTTGGCGGTTGTGTTCGCTCCAGGCCCGCGGGCGGGGGTCGTGGACGGCCAGGACCCCCAGGCACTGGCCCCGCGCGCCGTACAGGGGGGCGGCGGCGAAGGCCCCTTCCGCACCGTTCAGCGCAGCCGCACCACCGTCGGACGCCCATCGGACGAGGTCGTCCACCATCAACTGCCCACCCGTGCGTACCACGTGCCGGCGCAGCACCGCGTGCCAGGGCTTTGCCGGTGGACGCTCCGGCGGCCAGCACTCGAGCACTTCGGCGCCCGCCGGACCGTCCAGCACCGCGACAACCGCTTCGGGTGCGGCCAGCACGCTGGCGGCTAGGCGGGCGAAACGGTCCACGAGTCCTCGCAGTGATTTCAAGACGGGCGCACCGCCGGATGACAACAGCGTCAACACAGTTGACAGACTCTACCTGGCCGCCCCCGCTCGATGGCCGGACCACGAACCCATTGCGCAGGCGGGTGGCACGGAACGCCGTTCCGGGGTCGGCAAGAACACTCGGGCTCTTGACCGCGGCGAGGCCCGGCCGGCCTGCCACGAGCGCCCTGCCGTCCCCGACACCGGCCGAGCGCGGCTGGCGCGACCTGAAGCAGATCATCAACCTGCGGCCCGTATACCACCAACTGGAACAACGCAATCGCGCACACGTCATCCTGTGCTGGCGCGCCCTCCCGCTGATCCGGATCGCCGAGACCACCGCCGGCGGCATCTGGCCGCACATCCGCCGCGACCCCGACCGTCTCAACCTGGGCACCGTCACCGGCCCGACCGCAACGTTCCAGGCCAAGCCCTGGTGGAAGCCGACCGACAGCGGGCTCTTCGGTGAGTGGGGCGGCCGAAAACGGAGAGACGGAAGGTAGCGCGTGCCGCTGCCATGAGTCCGCTCCGCGGGCAGGCATCGTCGTCAGCACGTGCAGCCGTGCGGCTGGGTGGCGCCGCTCCACTACGGAGGTTTCGCGTGTCTGTTTCCGCTTCGCCCGATCCACTTGCCGAACTGTCCGCCGCGGGGGTGTCGGTGTGGCTGGACGACCTGTCCCGCGAGCTGTTGGCCGGCGGGGAGCTGACGGAGCTGATCGCCGAGAAGCACGTGGTCGGGGTCACCACGAACCCCACGATCTTCGCCTCGGCACTGTCCAGGGGCGACCGCTACGACAAGCAGCTGGAGCGCCTCGGTGCTGAGGGAGCGCAGGTCGACGACGCGGTCTTCGAGCTGACCACCGACGACGTGCGCGAGGGCTGCCGGGCGTTGCGGGAGATCTACCGCAGCAGCGGCGGGGTCGACGGCCGGGTCTCGATCGAGGTCGACCCTCGGCTTGCCCGAGACGCCCAGGCCACGGCCACGCAGGCGGTCAAGCTGTGGGAGACGGTGGCCGAGCCGAACCTGTTCGTGAAGATCCCGGCGACCAGTGAGGGACTGGCCGCGATCACCGCCACCGTCGCCCGGGGCATCAGCGTCAACGTCACTCTGATCTTCTCCCTGGACCGGTACCGGAAGGTGATGGACGCCTACCAGAGCGGCCTGGAACAGGCCCTGGAAGCAGGGCTCGACCTGTCGGGCATCCACTCGGTCGCCTCCTTCTTCGTCTCGCGTGTCGACACCGAGGTCGACCGCCGCCTCGACGCCCTCGACAGCCCCCAGGCTCAGGCGTTGAAGGGCCAGGCCGCGGTGGCCAACGCCCGGCTGGCCTATCAGGCGTACGAGCAGGTGGTGGCCGAGCCGCGCTGGCAGCGGCTGGCCAGGGCCGGAGCCAACGTCCAGCGACCGCTGTGGGCGTCCACCGGAGTGAAGAACCCGGACTACCCGGACACGATGTACGTCAGCGACCTGGTGATCGCCGGTACCGTCAACACCATGCCCGGCACCACGCTGTCCGCGTTCGCCGACCACGGCACCGTAGCCGCTCATGCGCCGACCGCCGAGGTCTACGCCGCCGCCGAAGCCCACCTGGCTTCGCTGCAGGCCGCCGGTGTCGACTTCGCCGATGTGACCGATGTCCTGGAGCGCGAGGGGCTGGAGAAGTTCGAAGCCAGCTGGGCGGAGCTCGGGGCCTCTGTGGCCGACGCGATGCGCTCCGGCACGCGGCCGGCGGCCGGGGCCGAGGACGGTGATGCGAACAGCGCCGGCCTGCTGGCGATCTACCTCAACGACCACTACAGCGGTGCGACCGGCGGCCTGGAACTCTTCCAGCGAGCCGCCGACGCCAAGAAGGGCAGCGAAGAAGGAGCCGTCCTGACGGATCTGGCCCATCAGGTGAAGGAGGACCGCGACGCGCTGGCGCAGATCATGGCCGAGCTCGACGTGTCTGTCGACCGCACCAAGGCTGCCCTGGGCTGGGTCACTGAGAAGGTCGGCCGCCTGAAGACCAACGGCCACCTCTTCTCCCGTTCCCCGCTCAGCGACGTCCTGGAAGCCGAGGCGATGCTCCTGGGCATCCTCGGCAAGGCAGCGTGCTGGCGCACCTTGCGCGCCCTGGCCGACACCGACCGGCGCCTGGACGCAGCGAAGTTGGACACCCTGCTCGAACGCGCCGAGCGCCAGAGCACGGCCCTGGAGGACCTGCGGATAACGGCAGCCACCCGCGCGCTCGGCACGCCGTCCGCGCCCAGCAGCTGATGGCGCCCGCGACGATCCCTCGGCTGCTTCCCCACACGTGGGGATCGTCGCGGCCCATGGGATCACGCACCTCAAGCGGACGGCAGCAGGCAGGAACACCTCGCGCGGGTGCTCCGCTGCCTTCCGGTCACCGGCTTGACGAAGGAGCAAAGGAATGGCGATCGAACCACAGTCAGGCGGCACAGCACGGCGCGACCCGTCCCTGGCGCTCCCGGTAGCGGAGCGAGCCGGCTGGGACGAGACCGATGTGCGGGCGGTGGACACCGTGCGGGTGCTGGCGGCCGACGCGGTGCAGAAGGTCGGCAACGGCCACCCGGGCACCGCGATGAGCCTGGCGCCGCTGGCGTACCTGCTGTTCCAGAACGTCATGCGGCATGATCCGGCCGATGACCAGTGGCTGGGCCGGGACCGCTTCGTGCTGTCCTGCGGGCATTCGAGCCTGACCCTGTACATCCAGCTCTACCTGGCCGGGTACGGACTGGAGCTGTCGGACCTGGAGGCGTACCGCACCTGGGACTCGGTCACCCCGGGCCACCCGGAGCACCATCACACCCGCGGAGTGGAGATCACCACCGGGCCGCTGGGCCAGGGCCTGGCCAGCGCGGTCGGCATGGCCATGGCGGCGCGCCGCGAGCGCGGCCTGCTCGACCCCGATGCCGCACCGGGCAGCAGCCCCTTCGACCGCCACGTCTACGTCGTGGCGTCCGACGGCGACCTGATGGAGGGCGTCACCGCCGAGGCCGCCTCCCTGGCCGGGCACCAGGAGCTCGGCGACCTCATCGTGTTCTACGACTCCAACCACATCTCGATCGAGGACGACACCGACATCTCCTTCAGCGAGGACGTCCCCGCTCGTTTCGCCGCATACGGCTGGCACGTGCAGACCGTGGACTGGACGCGCGACGGCACGTACGTCGAGGACGTCGACGCGCTGCTGGCGGCTACCCGCGCGGCCAGGGAGGAGATCGGCCGGCCTTCGCTGATCATGCTGCACACCCTGATCGGCTGGCCGGCCCCCACCAAGCAGAACAGTGGCAAGGCCCACGGCTCGGCGCTGGGCGAGGAGGAGGTCGCCGCGACCAAGAAGCTGCTGGGCTTCGACCCGGACCAGCACTTCACCGTCGAGAACGACGTCCTGACCCGGACCCGCCGAGCAGCCGACCGCGGCCGCGAAGCCCACGCCCGGTGGGACGAGCAGTTCGCCGCCTGGCGGAAGCGCAATCCCGATCGGGCCGAACTGCTGGACCGCCTGCGGGAACACCGGCTGCCCGACGGCTGGACCCAGGCACTGCCCTCCTTTCCCGCCGACAGCAAGAAGGGCATGGCCACCCGCGCCGCCTCGGGCGAGATCCTCAGCGCACTCGCTCCGGTGCTGCCGGAGTTGTGGGGCGGCTCGGCGGACCTGGCCGGCAGCAACAACACCACCATGGACGGTGAGCCCTCCTTCATCCCGGCCGAGCGGCAGACCAAGGAGTACAAGGGCGGCCCCTACGGGCGCACCCTGCACTTCGGCATCCGCGAGCACGCCATGGGCGCGATCCTCAACGGCATCGCCCTGCAGAGCCTGACCCGCCCCTACGGCGGCACGTTCCTGACCTTCTCCGACTACATGCGCCCCGCGGTCCGCCTGGCCGCGCTGATGCAGCTGCCCGCCACCTACATCTGGACCCACGACTCCATCGGCCTCGGCGAGGACGGCCCCACCCACCAGCCCGTCGAACACCTCGCCGCGCTGCGCACCATCCCCGGCCTCGATGTCGTGCGCCCCGCCGATGCGAACGAGACCACCGCCTGCTGGCAGGCCATCCTCGAACACGGCGACCGCCCTGCCGGGCTGGTCCTGTCCCGGCAGAACCTGCCTGTCCTGGACCGCGACAGCGGCCAGTACGCGCCCGCCGGCGGGGCGGCCCGCGGCGGATACGTCCTGGCTGACGCGGACGACGGTGCCGCACCGGACGTCATCCTGATCGCCACCGGCTCCGAGGTGCACATCGCCCTGGACGCCTCCGCGCTGCTGGCGGGCGTAGGCCTGTCAGCGCGGGTGGTGTCGATGCCGTGCCGGGAGTGGTTCGCCGCCCAGTCCCAGGAGTACCAGGACCAGGTCCTGCCGCCCGAGGTGCGGGCCCGGGTCAGTGTCGAGGCGGCCGTCGGGCAGGGCTGGCGCGAGGTGGTCGGCGATGCCGGACACATCGTCAGCCTGGAGCACTACGGCGCCTCCGCCAACTACCAGCGCCTCTACACCGAGTTCGGCATCACCCCCGAAGCAGTCGCCCAGGCCGCCCGTGACAGCATCGCCGACACACAGCGCGCGCCACACCCGGGCGGACGCCGGCCGACATCCGCCCCCACCCGAGGCGGCACCGGCGACCGCCCCTGACCGAACTGCCGCCGCTCACTCGGCAAGCGGCGGCCGGTGCGTACTCGACGTGAGACGCACACACTGCGTAGCCGGCGGTGGAGCGGCGGCAAGCGGGAGGCGGTTGGCTACGGTGGTGCGCGCCTCCCGCGACTGCCGTCCGTGAGCAACGCCGGTCGATCGCCGGGCCGCAGATCCAGCTTCCCCGCCCGTGGACGCGCGGGGAGCGGATGCCGACGTCCTGCGCGACGAGGGCGAGCAGTACCCCAACAAGCTCCGCGAGGCCGCCGTCGATGTCACCGCCGTCCGGGTCGCCGGCATGGTCCACGACTTCCTGCTCCTGGACAGCCTGCGCGACACCCGCGCCGCCGACGTCACCCGCCACCTGGCCGTCGACGCTATGAAGAAGGCCCTCCACGGCGGAGGCGACGTACCCCGGCCGGCGCCGACCCGTCGGCTGTCCGTTCGCGCGAAGCTTGCCGAAGTTGTTCATCCGCGAGTTCCTGTGCTCGACCACCCAGCGGCGTCGGTCCGGATCGGCGTCCTCCTGCCGCGCTTGCTGATGCGTGGCCTGATCTCGCGTTCGGCCAGGGCCGTGTGGACGGGCTGGCAGTCGTAGCCGGCGTCCAAGCTCAGCGCCGGGTTCTGCGGGGCGTGGTCGAGGCGGTCGGTCAACTCGGTGAACGCGTCGAGGTTTTCCTGCAGTAGCGTGTGGTCGGGCATGGCCGCGCCGGCGGGCACCGTGACCACGGGTATCCCGTAACCGTCGGTCAACGGGAGCGCTTGGTGCCTTGCTTGCTCCCGGTCCACGGGAGACTTCCCCGCGCACTGCCCGCCCGAGGGCGCCTTGGAATGCACCCGTCCGCGACCAACTCCTCAGCCAGGAGCCCCCTCAGAGCCTCAAGTCTGGATGGCAAGGGCGAGGAGGGTGTCGAGCGCAACTTCGAACGGACGCGTACTGCGTTGCACCTGGGCGAGAAGTAGTCCCCCTTGGAGGGTGGCGAGCATAGTGGTGGCGAGGTCGTCAAGGTCAGTGCCGGGTGCGAGCTTCCCGTCGGCATGAAGTGACCTGAGTCCTTCGCTGATGGCGGTCGACCATCGCTCGAATCCGGCGGCGATGAGGGCTCGGGCCTCGGGGTCGCTCTCGGCGAGTTGGCCGCCGAGGGAACCGAGTGGGCAGCCGCCCTTTGCCTGGCCATGCTTCACCCCGGCGATCAGCATGTTCCGCCAGGCTTCGACTCCGTCTTCGCTGCCGAGCGCCTGCCGATTGTGGTTGACGAGGGTGTCGGCCTGGTGGCTGATGACCGCCTGCAGGAGCTCGTTCTTGTCGGGAAAGTAGTGGTAGAGCTGCGAACCGCTCACCTCCGCCGCCACCTTGACGTCTTCCAGGGTGGTACCCGCGACCCCGCGCTCGTGGATCAAGGTCGCAGCCCCTTCCACGATTCGAGCCCGGACGCGTTCGCCCTTCGGGGTGAGCCGCGGCCGGTCGTTCGTCTTGTTCACCATGCACCCATAGTAGCGATTCTGAGTTTGACAGCCCAGTCCAATGAGACCAAACTGAGTTGTGCAACCCACTTTGGGCGCGAGGAGGAAGCAGCGCATGCCTGTTGACTTGAAGGACACAACTGCAGTTGTCACCGGGTCCACGAGCGGGATCGACGAGGCGACGGCCATGGCTCTCGCTTTCCGCGGCGCTCACGCCCTGATGGAGACGGAATCCCGATGAGCTCACTCCCAAGAAAGACCGTGCTGATCACCGGCGCCAACGTCGGGATCGGCAAGGACGTGGCCCGGCAACTGGCATTGCGACCCGAGACGACCCGCATCTACTTGGCATGCCGCAACCGGAAGCGGGCGACAGCGGCAAAGGCCGAGCTCGAAGCCGCTACCGGCCGACGCATCTTCGACATCGTCGTCATGGATGTCGCCGATCTGGGCTCGGTCCGAGCCGGCCTTGCTGCCATCGACGGAACCGTCGACGCGCTGGTCATGAACGCCGGCGTCATTGGCCCGCAGTCGATGGAGTTGACCGCTGACGGGGTCACGAATGTGTTCGCCACGAATGTTCTTGGCCACGTCGTCCTTCTTGAAGGACTCCTGGCCGAGGGGCGGCTTGGCGAGGTCGCGGTCCTCGCCGGAAGTGAAGCAGCCAGAGGACTTCCGATGTTGCGCATGAAACGGCCGTCCTTTGCCTCGACCTCTGCCGACGAACTCGCCACCGTCATCGACGGCAGATTCTTCGCGGACGGGAAGACTGACTTCAATCTCGCCTTCGGGCAGGCCAAGTACATCGGGGCCCTATGGATGGCCTACCTGGCCCGCCAACACCCCGACCGGCGCTTCATCACCGTGAGCCCCGGCGCCACCACCGGCACCCAAGCCTCCAAGGACATCGCCCTACCGCTGCGCATGGCGTCCAAGTACGTCCTGCCCGCCCTGGGGATCTCCCACAAGCTCGAGGTCGGCGCGAAGCGACTGGTCGACGGTGTCACCGACCCGACCCTGTCCAGCGGCGTGTTCTACGCAAGCGCGGCCAACAAGCTGAAGGGCCCCTTGGTCGACCAAGCGGACATCTTCCCCGACTTGGCCAACCCGTCGTTTCAGGACCATGCCAACGAGGCCATCCACCGCTTCATCATCGAGTAGTGCTTTGTCGGCTGGTGTCGTAGGTCTGCGATGGGATGGCTTGTCGGCGTGTGGGGCAGGTTCCGGTCCAGGTGGCGATGAGGTGTTGGAGGAGCGCCAGGGCCTGATAGGGGGTCAGGCTTTTGGGCGGGTGCGTTGTATCGCGGACAGCACACAGACGCTGGGACCCGACCACCCCACCACCGTGGCCGGTCGCCGACACCACGCCGACAGCCTCGCCAAGGACCTCGCACACCCGACCCGTCAGCTGGGCGAGCTGTGCATTCGGGGCGGCACACGGTCTTGATCCGGCGCGGCCGGGCAGGGCAACTCGGTGGCCCGCGGTGCCACGAGCTGCACGGTACCGGTGTGGAGGGGGCTCGGCGCGCTCGGTGGTGAGGACCCGGTCTTTCTGGTTCAGCTTGGTGAAGCCGGTTCGCTGTCGCTCGTCGTGCAGGCCGTCGGGCAGTTCGCCGCGCGGGGCGTCCTGGCTTCTGTCAACCATGGTTGACAGAAGCCAGGACGTCAACCTAAGTTGACAGCATGAGTGAGAGCGGAGAGCTCGCGGCGGCCGCGAGCAGCCGGGATCCCGCCGTGGGGCTGCGGGCGGTGCGTGCCTTGCGCGACCTTGCGGACCGGCTGGAGAGCCTTCAGGTGGGCAACGCCCGTACGCAGGGGTGGTCCTGGCAGGACATCGCGGTCTGCCTCGGGGTGACCAGGCAGGCAGTGCACAAGAAGTACGCCCGGCGCGCAGCCGGCGGCGACCAGGACGGAGACTGACCGATGTTCGAGCGATTCACCGACGAGGCCCGGCAGGTCGTGCTCACCGCGCGGGAGGAGGCGTCCGGGCTCCGGCACGCCTACGTCGGCACCGAGCACCTGCTGCTGGCGATACTCGCCCTCCCGGACAACCCGGCGGTCGCGCCGCTGGCCGCCACCGGGCTGGACCGCGAGACCGCGCGGCGGGCCGTTCGGCGCCTGCTGGGTGAGGAGGACCAGGCGCAGGCACTGGCGTCGATCGGGGTCGACCTGGACGCCGTGCGGGAAGCGGTCGAGTCCGTCTTCGGACAGGGAGCGCTGGACGCGCCCGCACAGGATGAGGGCAGGCGGCGCGGGTGGCTGCGGGGTGGCAGCAGGCGCGGACACATGCCGTTCACCGCCCGGGCGAAGAAAGCGCTGGAGCTGTCGCTGCGCGAGTCGGTGCGGCTGAAGTCCGGTCACATCGCCGTGGCGCACCTGCTGCTCGGAGTGATCGAGGAAGGAGAGGGGCTCGGAGCCCGCGTGATCGTCGACCACGGGCTGGACCCGAAGGCCGTCCGTCAGGCGGTGGAGGCGCAACTGGCAACGTGACCGAGGACCTGGCCGGCCCGGTCCTCCATTGTCCGCGGGGTGTGCGGCCGGTGCGCGCTCCACGGCCGCCTCGCCGAACTCCCCGCCGAACTCCTCGACGATCAACCCGGCGGCCCTGAGGACCAATGCGCCCGGATACGTTCGGCGTTGGCCATCGTGCTCGATAACTTCTCCCCGCACCAGGCACGCCGAGGTACGCACCTGGGCCGCCGACAACGACGTCGAGCTGGTCTTCGTTCCGACGGATCCTGGCTGAACTGGATCGAACCCGAATTCGCAGCCCTGCGCTACTTCGCGCTGAACGGTACCGATGCCGGGCCGGCCGAAGACCCGCTTCGCGCCCGAGTCGTCGATCCGTCAGCGGACCGAATACCCGGCCAAGGCTGCGTGACAAGCCACGAGCTCAGCCGATTGCCCCACGACGGCAACGTGCACCGTGCCACGGCGAAGGGGCCGATAGTCTCAGGGAATCCAGGTTCGGATATCGCTACACACGGAGGCCATGATGATGCGGTTGGCGCGGGGCTCAAGCCGACTGTACGGCGTGATGCTCATACTGGCGGCGGTAGTCCTGCTCGCGGACCAGCTCACCAAACTCTGGGCGGTCTCCGCGCTGTCCGACGGCGAGCGCGTCGCCGTGATCCCGCCTCTGCTCCACTTCCGACTGCTGTACAACCCTGGCGCCGCGTTCTCCATAGGCCTCGATGCGACATGGGTGTTCACCCTGGCAACGGCCGCGGCAGTGGTCGGCATTCTCTACACCGCACGCAGACTGGCCTCGGTGGCCTGGGCGCTCGTGCTGGGCGCGCTGCTCGGCGGTGCGGCATCCCATCTGGGCGACCGACTCTTCCGCGAGCCCGGCCTGGGCCGCGGGCATGTTGTGGACTTCATCGACTACGGCCCGTTCGTGGGTAACGTCGCCGACATCATGCTCGTCTGCGGGTGCGCCGGGTTGGTGCTGCTCAGCCTGCGTGGTGTGCAACTCGCCAAGGTACCGGGCGAAGAGTCCGCCTAGCCTCCCTGTTTCGCTTCGAGCGGCTGAGCCGGTCCGAGCTGGTGTGCCGTGCTGGGTCGGCTGCTTTTCGTCGGCGGGCGTGGCCGTGGCCCAACGCGCGGGTCGGGTGCTCCAGGGGCCTCGTTCTCGTCCTCGACCAGGCCGCCGGGCAGCGAGTGCTGGAGGCCGGCCTCCCGCTGGCGGCGGATCAGGGCGGGGCGGCCGTCGTGGACCAGCACCGCGCACACCCGAGTCCGGACCGGCCAGGCCACCGCATTGGTCGTCACTGGACCCAGGCCGGACAGGCGGGCTCGTGCCAGGTGGTGCGGACGACCACCCCGCCCGGGGCCAGGTGCTCGCTCGACCACGTCCGGCAGCACGCGCCGCCACCAGGCCGTACCGGGGCCGGCGGCCATCCGGCGCGCACCGAGGCGGCGGGCACCGAGGCGGCGGGCGCGGACGAGGTAAGCGCGGCCGGACGGCGGCGACGGCGGCGCCTGGTCATGGGTGTCGTCATGACAGAGGTTCTGCCCGCCCCACCGCCGCGCCGAACCCCGCCGCCACCCGGACGGAGCAGCGCAGTCCGTTCCAACCCCGCGGCTGACCCGCGACGAGGACCGGCCACCATGGCGGCACCGAGGAAGGGCCCCGGCACCGACCCGGCCCCGGTCAACGCCTACGGCGATGCAGTTGACCTTCGACGGTCGATCCAGGCACGCATGATCTCAGCGGCCAGCCAGTGCCCACGGGCTTCGGCTTCGACCACGACGGACGTTCCCTCCCAGCACCGCGTGGGACATGCTCAACGTCGACGGCATGCCGCAGAAGGGTCCGACCCTCGCCCTGATCGTCTTCAGCGTCATGCCCGGCATCCCGCAGATCACGCGGCCGGGGCAGATCCTCGTACTCAACAGCGAGATGAGCCGACGCCAGACGGTGATCGCTACGAAGGCCGACAGGCGTGCCCCGCCTTCTGGCGGGCACTCGCGGCCGACCGCACCACCGGGTTCCGACCTGAGGACGTCGCCGTGGCGGGCGACCGGGGCCACGATCCGCCGGCACTATCGCTTCGACGACGGGGCCGCCGACTCCGTTCGCGGCGTCGCGTACATCCGCGCTGCCCACCTCCACTCGGCGGGGAACGTCCGGTCGATCAGGCAGACGTGCTCGCGTACCTCGGCCCCGGCGACCGTGATGTGTTCCTTACCGTCCGTTGACGCAGTCCGGGCGACCATCTGAGGGACCGTCGATACCAGGGGGAGCAGTGCGCGCAGCAGTGGCCGAGGTCGAGGGGTTGCTCGCAGTGGGCGGGCAGCGGCGTGGCCGTGAAGGTGGCCGGCCTCGGGGACCGCTCGTGGAGCGCGCCGGCCCGAGCCTGCGGGTCAGGCTGACCCTGGTCTCCCTGGGGTTGCTGCTGGCGACGGCCGTGGTGCTGATAGCAGCCACCTGCCTGATCGCCGCCTGGGTGGTGACCTCAGCCTTCCACCCCAACGGCACGCGCGCGCTGGCGGATTCGTCCGCGAGCGGGCCGGTGACCCAAGCCGAACTCACCGCCCAGCTCGCCAGGCAACGGCAGGCGATGCAGGACCGGCTCACCGCAGGCGTGCTGCTGACCCTGCTCGCGCTGGCCGTCCTGTCGCCCCTGCTCGGCTACGTCGTCTCCGGGCAAGTGGTGCGCCCGCTGCGGCAGATGGCCGTCACCGCACGGCGGCTCTCCGAAAGCGCCTCGCACGAACGGATCGCGCGGCCCGGGCCGCGGGACGAGATCAGGGAGCTGGCCGATACCTTCGATGTCCTCCTTGAGCGGGTGGAGCGAGCCAGTGACTCCCAGCGACGGTTCATCGCCCATGCCGCACGCGAACTGCGCACACCGCTGGCGGTCAACAGGGCCGCGATCGAAGCGGTCTTGGCGAAGCCGGGCGGGGTGTCAGAGCCGACCAGGGCCCTGGGTGACCAACTGCTGGCCACCCTCGACCGGCAGGAAGTGCTGCTGGCGGGCCTGATGCTGCTCGCCAGTTCAGAACGGGAGCCCGCGCGGCGAGCCCCGGTGGACCTGGCGCAGCTGGCCACCGGCGTGGTCGAGCAGCTTGCCGGGGCGCCCCGCCAGGCCGAGGTGACGGTCACCCTGAGCGCCGCGCCGGCCCGCGTGCTCGGCGACCAGGAGTTGTTGGAGCGCTGCGTGGTCAATCTGATCGAGAACGCGGTCCAGCACAACACCTCGGAGGGGCTCGTCGTGGTGACCACCGGCGAGGCGGGCGGACAGGCGTGGCTGCGGGTCGAGAACACTGGTGCGGTGATCGCGCCCGATCAGATCGGGACGATCTTCGAACCGTTCCGCAGGCTTGCGGGCGACCGGGTGCGGTCGGCGCGGGGCGTGGGCCTCGGTTTGGCGATCGTCCGCGCCGTGCTCACCGCCCACCGGGGAACCGTGGAGGCAGTGCCGCGGGCGGGCGGCGGGCTGGTGGTCACCTGCCGGCTCGCGGCACAGCCGGAGTGCCGGCCCGGGCCGCCGACAGCGGACCGGCCGACGACGGGCTGACGTGTCGTCACGCCTGAGACGCGCGCGTGGAGTGCGGGGTCCACGTCGCTGCGGCGCGACTGTACGGCGCGCCCGGAGATCGGCCGGCGATACCGGCAAGCCTGATCGTGGGCTGTGCGGCGGCTGTTCCCCTCGGCATGGTCGACGGCGCGAGGACCTACCCTGCCCAGGGATTCGGACCCTGCTTGAGGACGATGAGCCCGCATGGCTGGTCGGCGGGCCAGAGGTCGATCCGATAGAGGAAGTGATCGCCGGGGCCGCCGTTGGTGTCGACGGCCGGTGGGTCGGACGGGATGTAGGAGACCCGGGCTCGCAACAGCCCAGCGGGAACGGTCACGCTCGGCCCGTCCTCCGGGTTGATTCCCGGGCTGGACACGGCGAGTTGGCCACTCGGGGCAGGCAGATCCGCCTCCACGATGTGCTCAGCCGCCGACTCGGTCATTGGCGCGGACGTGTGGACGGTGATCAGCGATTCGACCATGTCATCCCGTGCGGTGCCGACGGAGATCGAGTGCGGTTCCACACCGATGCGGTGAACGTGTACCGCTTCGTCGGTCCAGCCAGCCGGCGGTAGGTCCGGGTCCATCGCGTGCTCGGCCATCCATGCGTCATATGGCTCAAGGTCTTGGACATAGAACTGCCCGTGATCGGCATCGATCAGGAACGTCAACGAATCATCAGCCACCGCCGCAGGCTACCGAAGCGCACTGTCACCCCCGGCTCCGCCCACAGCTCAGGGGCGGTCGAGGAACGCGAGGACCTTGTCGGTGGTCAGCTGGCGGCCGGGGCGTGCGGTGACCGGTGCAGTCAGGGAGAGCGCCTTCCCCTTGACGGTCATGTCGGCATGGACGTAATGGACGTAGGGGGCGGTGGAGCGGGCGCCGACGTGGCCGAGCCCCCGGCCGGGGCGGGGGTGCTGGTGCCGGCGCCGCCCGGGGCGGTGGTGGCGGCCGCTAGTGCCGCATCAGGCAACGTTCGCCCTGCTGATGACCTCGCGTAGGCGCTGATCAGCGGCGTGCTTGTTCCGCCAGATGATGTAGCGGCGGA